>NZ_VFTM01000034.1:0-74381 GCF_006439555.1 Mesorhizobium sp. B3-1-6
CTACTGCCTACTGCCTACTGCCTACTGCCTACTGCCTACTGCCTACTGCCTACTGCCTACTGCCTACTGCCTACTGCCTGAGGGGGCTTCATGCATTCAATCGACCAAACTTCCATCGGCGGCATCGACGTCGCCCGCATCGCCGAATTGCGCGAGACAGAGGCGGCCGCCTTCCGTAAGGCACGGCCGAAATCCGAGGCGAAGCTGGGCAACGGCATCGCCGGATTTCTCGGCGGCGTGCCGATGCACTGGATGACCGACTGGCCGACGCCGTTCCCGATCCTGGTCGAGGGCGCGAAAGGCGCCACCATCACCGACATCGACGGCAACAAGCTCGACGATTTCTGCCTTGGCGACACCGGTTCGATGCTCGGCCATTCGCCGCCGGCGGTCGCCCGCGCCATCCGCAGGCAGTCCGGGCGCGGGCTGACCTATATGCTGCCCAGCGAGGATGCGCTGGCGATTGGCGCGCTGCTGCAGCAGCGCTTCGGCCTGCCCTACTGGCAGATCGCCACGACCGCCACCGACGCCAATCGCTTCGCGCTGCGCGTCGCCCGTGCCGTGACCGGGCGCGAGAAGATCCTGGTCTTCAACGGCTGCTATCACGGCTCGGTCGACGAGACGATGGTGCAGCTGATCGACGGCAAGCCTGTGAACCGGCCGGGCCTGGCCGGCGAATTCCGCGACCTGACACGGGCAACGAAGGTCGTCGAATTCAACGATGTTGCCGCATTGGAATCAGCGCTGGCTGACCGCGACGTCGCCTGCGTCATCGCCGAGCCGGTGCTGACCAATTCCTGCATGGTGCTGCCGGAACCTGGTTTCCACGACGCGCTGCGCCGCCTTACCCGCGATGCCGGCACGCTGCTTCTGATCGACGAGACGCACACGATTTCGACCGGCCCCGGCGGCTATACGCGCAAGCACGGGCTGGAGCCGGACCTTTTCGTGCTCGGCAAGCCGGTAGCGGGCGGCGTGCCGGCGAGCATCTGGGGCATGAGCGAGGAGGTCGCCACGCGCTACGGCGCCTACAACCGGGTGAAGGAGCCCGGCTATTCCGGCATGGGCACGACGCTGTCGGCGAACCCGCTGCAATTCGCGGCGATGCGGGCGACGCTGGAAGAGGTGATGACCGAGGAGGCCTATGCCCATATGGACCGGCTGGCGCGCCGCCTCGACGCTGGACTGACCGCCGTCATCGCGCGCAACAAGCTGCCCTGGCATGTGGCGCGTGTCGGCGCCCGCGTCGAGTTCATCTGCGCGCCCGGGCCGCTCGGGAATGGCGGCGAGGCGGAAAAGGCGCATGCGCCTGAGCTGGAGGCCGCAATCCATGTGGCGCTGGTCAACCGCGGCGTGCTGATCGCGCCGTTCCACAACATGATGCTTATCTCGCCGGCAACGACTTCAGCGCAAGTGAGCCGGCTGATCGCCGCCTTCGCCGCGGTTGCGGCAAGGCTTACGGCGTGAGAAAAGCGGCGATGGACAATCCGAACGCCGTAACAACTTCGCCCTCCGGCTCGACGCCCGCCGAGGCGAAGGCCTTTCTCGACGCGCATCCCGAGATCGAGGCTTTCGACATCGTGCTTACTGACGCCAACGGCATCGGTCGCGGCAAGATCGTGCGCCGGCACGAGCTGATGGGCATTTTCGAGAGCGGCCGGCATCTTCCGATCTCGATCCTCGGCCTCGACATCACCGGCGAGGACGTGCACGAAACCGGGCTGGTCTGGGACACTGGCGACGGCGACCTGCGCGCATGGCCGATCCCAGGCACGTTGGCGCCGCTCTTCGGCACCAAACCGCCGCGCGGCCAGGTGCTGATGTCGATGCACCACCTCGACGGCGAGCCGATGACCTCAGACCCACGGCTGGTGCTGGCAAGGCAGGTGGAACTGCTGGCGGCACGCGGCCTGCATCCGGCCGGCGCCTTCGAACTCGAATTTTTTCTCCTTGCCAACGAACGCGACGCGGACGGCAAGGTGCAAGCCGCCCGCGCGGTGCTCGACGGCCGCCGTTCGGCCAAGACCGAGGTCTATTCGGTCGACCATCTGCATGGCATGGAGCCGCTGTTTTCCGACATCTACGCGGCGGCCAAGGCGCAAGGCATTCCGGCCGAAACCGTCATTTCCGAATACGCGCCCGGCCAGTACGAGCTGACGCTGAACTATCGCAAGGACGTGATGCGGGCAGCCGACGACCTCGTCATGCTGAAGCGGCTGGTGCGGGCACAGGCGCGCCGGCACGGCGTCACCGCCTGCTTCATGGCCAAGCCGATCGAGGCCTATGCCGGCTCGGGCATGCATTTCCATGTCTCGCTGCAGGACGATGCGGGCCGGAACGTCTTCACCGAGGCCGCCGGTGAAAAGTGGTCGCCAACACTGCTCAATGCGCTTGGCGGCCTCATCCACACCATGGCGGAATCGATGCTGGTGTTTGCCCCGCATGCCAATTCATGGCGGCGCTTCGTCGCCCAATCCTACGC
This sequence comes from Mesorhizobium sp. B3-1-6, assembly GCF_006439555.1. Classification (NCBI taxonomy): domain Bacteria; kingdom Pseudomonadati; phylum Pseudomonadota; class Alphaproteobacteria; order Hyphomicrobiales; family Phyllobacteriaceae; genus Mesorhizobium; species Mesorhizobium sp. B3-1-6. The sequence continues at coordinate 2,483 of NZ_VFTM01000034.1, forward strand.
GCCGGTGGCGCCGACATGGGGCGTCAACAACCGCTCGGTGGCGCTGCGCGTGCCGGCGGGCGACGCCAAGAACCGCCGCATCGAGCACCGGCCGTCGGGCGTCGACGCCAATCCCTACCTGATCGCCGCAACGGTGCTGGCCGGCATCGTCAAAGGCCTGGATGAGGGTCTGGACCCCGGCCCCGAGACGACCGGGAATGGCTACGAGCAGGCCCCGGAGAAGTCGACCATGCCGGCCGACTGGCGCGCCGCGATCGAGGCGGCCAGGGGCTCCGATTTCCTGAAATCAGCGCTCGGCGCCGACCTGCATCGCACCTTCGTGGCGATCAAGCAGGCGGAATATCTGCGTGTCGCCCGCACCGTCAGCGAGCTGGATTATCATCTCTATCTGCACGAGGTTTGAGCACAGGGCCTGACAGGCGCGGCGATCGCGCTTTGGCGACGGCAGGAGATGCCGAAGAAATATTGGCGGAACCTTCCCGTGGCCTCGCTCATTCCAGGTTTGATAGCAGGAGCAGACAGAGCCGCGTCAGAGATGATCGCCCGGATGCCAACCACCCCAGCACCGCACCATGCCAAGGTGAAGGTCAAGCATTGGCCGACGCCCGAGCCGGCCGATGTGGTGGCGCCTGAAGCCGAAGACATTCCGGAGTTGCGCGAAGAGGCGAAAGGCTGCCGCCGCTGCCCGCTTTGGCATGACGCAACGCAGACCGTGTTCGGCGAAGGACCGGAAAGCGCGGACGTGGTCTTCGTCGGCGAACAGCCAGGCGATCAGGAGGATCTGGCCGGCAAGCCATTTGTCGGCCCGGCCGGCAGAATATTCGACAGCACCCTGGACGACGCCGAAATCGATCGCCGCAAGGTCTATGTGACCAATGCGGTGAAGCACTTCAAATTCGAACCGCGCGGCAAGAGGCGCATCCATTCGAAGCCCAATGCCGGCGAAATCCAGGCCTGCCGCTGGTGGCTGGACAAGGAGCTCGACCTCGTCAAGCCGAACCTCGTGGTTGCGCTCGGCGCGACGGCGGCGCAGTCGCTGCTCGGCAAGGCCGTGCCGATCACCAAGATGCGCGGCGATGTGATCGAGCGCGAGGATGGCTTGCGCGTGTTTGTGACCATCCACCCCTCCTTCATCCTGCGCATCCGCGATCAGGAGGATAAGGAGGCGGAGAGGGACCGGTTTTTGCAGGATATCCGGAAGGTGAAAGGGCTGATGAGAGCGTGATCAATTTAGGCGCCCGAACGAGCCTCGCGTAGACGCACGTATCCTGCGACTTAGGAGATTGGCCGAAACGCTCGTCGCTTCGTCATCCACGGGCGGAGCAAGGAGCGTAGCGACGCGCGCAGACCCGAGGATCCATTCCGTGACGCATGAACGCCGCAACGGTGCAGAGTTCTGCTCCGCTGCATCCTACGGTTCAGGTCACGGAATGGATTCCAGGGTCTTCGCGACGGAGCTTCGCTCCTGCTTCGCCCTGGAATGACGACCTTTGAAGCTTTGCCGCTAGCGGATAAGAATCGCCCTCAGATCATTCACGTTCGTTCCGGTCGGACCCGGGACAAACAAATCCCCGACCGCATTGAACGCCGTCCAGGCGTTGTTGCCGGCAAGCATTGCCTTGGCGTCGGCGCCTGCCGCCCGCATGCGCGCCACGGTCGAGCCGTCGGCGAAGGCGCCGGCATTGTTCTCGGAGCCGTCGATGCCGTCGGTGTCGGCGGCCAACGCATGTATGCCGTTCACGCCGTCGATGCCGATGGCGAAGGCAAGCAGGAATTCCGAGTTGCGGCCACCCTTGCCCTTGGCGCGCAAGGTCACAGTGGTCTCGCCACCGGAGAGGATGAGCACGGGCTTGGCGAAGGGGCGATTGCGGGTCGCCACCTCGCGCGCGATCGCGGCATGCACGCCGCCGACCTCACGCGCCTCGCCTTCGATCGAATCCGACAGGATGACGGCCTCGATGCCTTGCCGCTTCGCTTCGGCGGCAGCCGCTTCCAGCGACACGCCGGCCGAGGCGGTCAGGTGCACCTCGTTGCCGGCGAAGCGCGGATCGTCCGGGCGCGGCGCGGCCGCCGCCGACGACTGAATGTGCGCCATTACCGAAGCCGGCAGCTTCATGCCATAGGCGGCGATCGACGCCAGCGCATCCTCGCGGCTGCCTGTGTCGGGAATGGTCGGTCCCGAAGCAACCAGCGCCGGGTTGTCGCCGGGGATGTCGGAGACAACCAGCGACACCACGCGCGCCGGATGAGCGGCCGCGGCCAGGCGTCCACCCTTGATGGTCGAGACATGCTTGCGGATAGTGTTCATCGCCGCGATCGGCGCGCCGGAGGCAAGCAGCGCCTCGTTGACGGCGATCTCGTCGGCGAGCGTCAATCCGGCAGCGGGCGACGGCAGCAGAGCCGAGCCGCCGCCGGAGATCAGCGCTACCACCAGATCGTCAGCGGTTAAGCCCTGTACCTTCTCAAGCAGCCGGCGCGAGGCTTCCAGGCCGGCGGCATCCGGCACCGGATGCGCCGCCTCGATGATTTCGATACGCTCGCATCTGGCACCGTAACCGTAGCGGGTGACGACAAGGCCGTCGACGGGACTGTCCCAGACCTTCTCGAAGGCTGCCGCCATCTGCGCCGAGCCTTTTCCCGCGCCGATGACGATGGTGCGGCCCTTCGGCTTCGCTGGCAAATGACTGCGGATCGTCCTTTCCGGGTCGGCGGCGGCGACGGCGGCGTTGAAGATCGACGTCAGGAAGCTTTTCGGGTCGGTCATTTTTCTTCCGGCGGCAGCGCGAGCCCGCTCGCATCGATGCCAAGATGAGCGCAAAGCGCGTCGACGACGACGCCATGATCCTCGCGTTCCGGCAGGCCCGAGACCGCGATGACACCGATGACGCCGGCGCCTTTCACCGTGACCGGGAAGCCGCCGCCGGCCAACACATAGTCGGCGATGTCCAGACCCTCACCGATCTTGAACGTGCGGTCCGGTCGCTGCTGCTCCAGCACCAGCCGATAGGTGCTTCTCAGATAGCGCTTCACGACGTTGATCTTGCGCCGCGCCCAGTCGGGATTGGAAGCATTCGAGCCCGGCATCGCGGCGTAGAAGAGCGGCCGGTCGAAGGTCCTGATGTCGACGATAACAGGCAGGTTTTCCTTCAGCGCCCGGTCCCTGATGACAGAGCCGATCTTGAAAGCGACGGCCTCGTCGAAGGCCGGGAAGACCAGCGTGGCTTCCTGTTTCTTGATCAGAGCGATGTCGTCGGCGGTGGCCATGGCGTTCCCCTGTCAGCGTCGAGGCACGCTTTGGCCGATGACTGACGCCGGGTCAAGCCGAGAGCGCATCAAAGCTCACGCCGCAATGGCGCTCTTCGCCGGCCGCCCCGCCACATAGACCTCGCGCACGGCACGGTCGTCGCCCAGCGTCTGCAGCAGGAAGAGTTCTTCCGCCAGCGTTTCCACCGTCTCCATCCTGAGCCGCATGCCCGGCGTGGCGTGGGCGTCGAGCACGACGAGATCGGCATCGGTGCCTTCGTCCAGCGTGCCGACCTTGTCGGCCACCGACAGCGCCTCGGCATTGCCGCGCGTCAACTGCCAGAAGGACTGGAAAGGGTTGAGCTTCTCACCGTTCAGCGCGATGACCTTGTAGCCTTCATCCATGGTGCGCAGCATCGAATAGTTGGTGCCGCCGCCGACATCGGTGGCGGCCGCGATCCTGAGCGGTGCCTCGCGCCGGCGATAGCGCTGATAATCGAACAGGCCGGAGCCCAGGAAAAGATTGGAGGTCGGGCAGAACACCGCGACCGAACCCGATCGCGACAGCGCATCGGCCTCACGCTCGGAAAGATGGATGCAGTGGCCGAACAGGCTCTTTTTGCCGAGCAGGCCGTAATGCTCATAGACGTCGGTGTAGTCGCGCGACCAGGGATAGAGCTCCTGGGTGAAGGCGATCTCGGCGTGGTTTTCCGACAGATGCGTCTGCATGTGGAGATCGGGATATTCGCGGCACAGCGCGCCGGCCATCTCCATCTGCTCGGGCGAGGAGGTGATGGCGAAGCGCGGCGTGATGGCATAGAGCTGGCGGCCCTTGCCGTGCCATTCGGCGATCAGCGCCTTGGTATCGTCATAGCCGGTCTGAGGCGTGTCGAGCACGCCGTCCGGCGCGTTGCGGTCCATCATCACCTTGCCGGCGATGTTGAGCATGTTGCGTTCATGCGACTCGGCGAAGAAGGCTTCGGCGGAAGATTTGTGCACCGAGCAATAGGCAGCGACCGACGTCGTGCCATGCCGCAACATCTCGTCGAGGAACAGCCTGGCGATGCGGCGCCCGTGCTGCGCGTTCTGGAATTTCGATTCTTCCGGAAACGTGTATTTGTTCAGCCAGTCGAGCAGCTCGGCGCCGTAAGAGGCGATGATCTGCATCTGCGGCACATGCACATGGGCGTCGAGGAAGCCCGGCAGGATGAGATGTGGACGATGGTCGATCGTCTCGACACCGGCGCCCGCCTTCTTCAAGACGTCCGCATAGGAGCCGGCGGCAACGATCTTGCCGTTGTCGATCAGCAACCCGCCATCCTCCTCGTAGCGCCAGGCGGAATGGTCGTCTATCGCTTCGGGCCAGCGCAGGAAGGAGAGCGTGCGGCCGCGCAGAAGTTTCGATGTCATGCTCACTTTCCGGCGCCTTCGAACCAGGCGACCAGAAGGGCCCGTTCCTGGTCGGTTATGTGGCTGACGTTGGCGGGCGGCATGGCATGCGCCCGGCCAGCCTGGATATAGATCTCGCGCGCATGCTCGGCGATGCGCTCGTCGGTGTCGAGCAGCACGCCCTTCGGCGCATGGTAGATGCCTTCATAGACCGGCTCTTCCGTATGGCACATGGAGCAGCGCCCGAGCACGGTGTCGCGCACGGCCGGGAAGTGGGCCGAAGCGATGTAGACCTGGGCGGCGGCCGACGCGGCGGAAGCCTTCGGCTCGCCGGTCAGCACTTTCGGCACGGTCGACAGCCAGATGATGATCATGAACAGCACGGCGGCGCCCAGCCAGGTCCAGGTCGGGTTGCCCTTTCGCGCATGCACCGTGTTGAAATAGTGCCGGATCAGCACGCCGATGATGAAGACCAGCGAGGCGATGACCCAGTTGAACTGGGTGCCGAAAGCCAGCGGATAATGATTCGACAGCATCAGGAACAGGACCGGCAAGGTCAGGTAGTTGTTGTGCAGCGAGCGCTGCTTGGCGATCTTGCCGTATTTCGGGTCTGGCTTGCGGCCGGCGATCAGGTCGGCGACGACGATCTTCTGGTTGGGGATGATGACCATGAAGACATTGGCCGACATGATCGTGGCGGTGATGGCGCCGAGATGCAGGAAGGCAGCGCGGCCGGTGAAGAGGTGTGTAAGCCCCCAGGCGATGAACACCAGCACGCAGTAGAGCACCAGCATCAGCCCGGTATCGCTTTTACCTAACGGTGAGCGGCAGAGCAGGTCGTAGACGATCCAGCCGACGCCGATGGTGGCCAGCGACAGAAGGATGCCGACCGGCACCGAGATGTTGAGCACGTTGGGGTCGATTAGGAAGAGATCGGCGCCGGCATAATAGACCACGCAGAGCATGGCGAAGCCCGACAGCCAGGTGGCGTAGGATTCCCATTTGAACCAGGTGAGGTGCTCCGGCATCTCGGCCGGCGCCACCAGATATTTCTGGATATGGTAGAAGCCGCCGCCATGCACCTGCCATTCCTCGCCGAAGGCGCCGGCAGGCAGGCCGGGACGCTGGCGGAGCCCAAGATCGAGGGCGACGAAATAGAAGGACGAGCCGATCCAGGCGATGCCGGTAACGACATGCAGCCAGCGGACCGCAAAACTCAGCCAGTCCCAGAAAATCGCGAAATCCGTCATCGAGTGGCCCCTGGGAACTCGTCCTTGCCGATGAGAGGGACTTTACGGGCTGGCGCGCAAACGAAAAGAGGCGAGGTGCGCGATGACTTTCAAAAAAAAATAAAAAATACTAGGGTTGCTTTGCCCAGCCTTTTCAGAGCCACGGAAGCCGCCGCATGGCCTATCTCGACAACATTGCCGTCTTCGTCCGTGTCGTCGAGCTCGGCAATCTGTCGGCGGCGGGGCGCGACATGCGCATTTCGCCGGCGGTCGCCTCCAACCGCATCAAGGAGTTGGAAAAGCATCTCGGGGTCAGGCTGTTCAACCGCACCACAAGGCAGTTGATGCCGACCGAGCACGGCACGGTGTTCTACACCGGCGCCAAGCAGGTGCTGGACGCGATCACCGAAGCGGAAGCCGCGGTCGCGGCACTTTCCGGCCAGCCGCGCGGCACCATCAGGGTCACGGCGCCGCTCGGCCTCGGCCGGCGGCTGATCGCTTCCGGCATTCCGGATTTCCACGACAAATACCCCGATATCGAGGTGCGGCTCAGGCTCTCCGACCACAATGTCGATATCATGAAGGAAGGCATCGACGTCGCCTTCCGGCTCGGCATCATCGAGGATTCGAGCCTCAGGATGCGCGGCATCATGGAATGCGAGCGCGTGCTGGTGGCGGCGCCGAAATATCTGGAAGCGCGCGGCGAGCCGGCCGAGGCGCAGGAACTGATCGGCAAGAAGCACGACTGCCTGATGCTGCGCTATGCCGGCGCGCGAGAATATGTCTGGACGCTGCAGACGCCGAACGGACCGCAAAAATTCGAGGTGCATGGTCCCTACGACACCGACGACGGCGACGTTCTGACCGGCTGGGCTTTGTCGGGGCGCGGCATCATCAACAAGCCGCGTTTCGAGGTCGAGCCGTTCATCCGCGACCGGCGGCTGAAGGTGATCCTGCCCCAGGCGCCGCCGACGCCGGTGCAATTCGCCGCCGTTTATCCGCACAAGAAGCTGCAGGACCCGAAGGTGCGGCTGCTGCTCGACTTCATGGCCGAGCGCTGCCAGCGGCTGATCAAGGACCTCTTGGCCGGAAAGTAAGGGCTGGTAGCGTTGTATCGCGATTGGCCGAAGCATCCGTGACGTCGTCATCCACGGGCGGAGCGACGCGAAGCGGAGCGCAGACCCGAGGATCCATTCCGTGACTTTGATCGTAGGGTGCTGCGGAGCAGAATTCTGCACCGTCGCAACGCTTCGAAGTCACGGAACGGATTCTATGGTCTGCGCCGCGTCGCTTCGCTCGTTGCTCCGCCACAGAATGATGACGTGATGGGCGTTCAGGCTAATCGCCTTCGGGCCGTCAAGACCTCCATCTCGACACACGCGAAGGCTGGCTGGCAAGTGACAGTCCGGTGGTCCACTTGCTCCCGTTGCCTTGCGCGAAAGCGAGCCTAGGTTGGTAGCCAAAGCGGCTGCTTTCAAGGCGACCGAAGGACCGCACCATGCATCTCGCCATTTCGCTCAACATCGCCGCCGCCGACGGACAAGACGTCCTCCACTTCGACCAGATCAGCAGCTTCGTGCGCAAGGCGGAAGCGGCGGGCGTGGACATGGTCATCATTTCCGACTCCGCCGATAAGCCATCGAGCAGCCCGTTCGAAGCGACCACGCTGCTGGCCGCTTTGGCGACGGTGACCGACAGGATCGGACTCGTCGCCAGCGCCTCGACGCTCGCGCATCAGCCCTACAACCTGGCGCGCCGCTTTGCCTCGCTCGACATCATCGGCCATGGCCGCATCGGCTGGAACGCCACGACGGCGCAGACCCCGCGCGAAGCTGCGAATTTCAGCCGGCCGGAAGGTTTCTCCGACGATGATTTTCGCCGCCGCGCCTGGGAGTTCATCAACATTGTGCGGCTCTTGTGGATCGGCTGGGAACATGACGCCTTGTTGTTCGACAAGGCATCAGGCCGCTTCCACGATCCAGACAAGATGCACCCGGCGAACTTCACCGGGGAATTCTTCTCGGTGCGCGGGCCACTCAATGTCGCCCGTTCGCCGCAAGACGTGCCAGTGCTGGTGATGTCCGGCTTGGCAGGGACGGAGCTCGATTTCGCCAGCCGCCGCGCCGATGTCGTGCTGCTGGACAAGCTTGAACCGTCGGGCGCGAGAGCGACCCGCGATGAGATCAAACGCAGGGCGCACGAAGCAGGGCGCGACCCGGTGACGATCAAGGTGCTGGCGATGGCCGATGCGGGGCCCGAACACGATGGCCGTAGTCTGGAGGACCTATGCCTGTCATCCAGCTGCGACGGTATCGTTCTGACTGTGCAGCCTCGGGCTGCCGCCGTGGAGGCTTTTGTCGAGCGATTGCTGCCGGAACTCAAGCGACACGGATTTGCCAAAGCACAGCCGGGCAAAACGCTGCGCGATCGCCTTGGGTTGAGTGAGGATAGCAAGCCATGAGCGCGCGTCAGATGAAGCTCGGCCTGTTTTTGTGGGCGACCGGCCATCACATCGCCGCCTGGCGTCATCCGGACGCGCATGTGAGAGCCGGCATCGACATCGACCATTACATCGCGCTGGCGCGCACGGCGGAAGCGGCGAAGTTCGACATGGTGTTCTGCGAGGACGCCGCCGGACTGCGCGAGGCCAATATCAACATCGCCAGCCAGACCTCGCGCTCGATCGGCTTCGAGCCGATCAGCCTGCTTTCGGCGCTGGCCGCGCAGACCGATCGCATCGGCCTCGTGTCCACGGCATCGACCAGCTACAACGAGCCCTACGGCCTGGCGCGGACTTTTGCTTCGCTCGACAATCTGAGCGGCGGTCGGGCCGGTTGGAACCTCGTCACCTCGGCCAGTCCGATCGAGGCCGCGAATTTCGGCGCGACGGGTTTGCGGCCGCATGCCGACCGTTATGCGCGGGCGCGGGAATTCGCCACGGTGATCACTGGGTTGTGGAATCGGCGCGTCGCCGGCCATGACGGCGAGAGCTTTTCCGTGCGCGATCCACTCGACATCCCGCCCTCGCCGCAAGGCGCGCCGGTGATGGTGCAGGCGGGCGCCTCCGACGACGGCAAGAATCTTGCCGCGCGCACCGCCGATGTCGTGTTCTCGGCGGCGCAGACTTTCGAGGAAGCCAAGGCCTTTTACGACGACCTCAAGGGACGGCTCGCCGCCTATGGACGACAGCCGGACGACGTGAAGATCATGCCCGGCGTGGCGCCGATCGTGGCCGCCACGAAAGCCGAGGCGCACGCAAAATACGACGCGCTGCAGGAATTGATCCCCGACGATGTCGGCGTGGCGCTGCTCTCCAGCTATCTCAGTATCTCCGACCTCCGCCGCTACCCGATCGACGGGCCGCTGCCCGAACTGCCGGAAAGCGAAGGCATGAAGAGCCGGCAGGCGCTGGTCATCGAGCAGGCGCGTCGCGATGGCCTGTCGATCCGCCAGCTCGCGCGCTATTTTGCCGGCGCGCGCGGCCATTGGCGGATCGTCGGCACGGCGGAGCAGATCGCCGACGAGTTGCAGGCCCGCTTCGAAGGCGGCGCCGCCGACGGTTTCAACGTCATGCCGTCCTGGTTCCCGGGCGAGCTCGACGCCTTCGCGACGCTGGTCGTGCCGGAATTGCAGCGGCGCGGGCTGTTCCGCAAGGACTATGAAGGCCGCACGCTGCGCGAACATCTCGGCCTCAAGCGGCCGATCTAAGTTTGTTCAATCCATCAGCCGGGCTGCTCCGGACACCCTGATCGAGCTGCCGGCGGCCGGCGGAATATCGGCATGGAGGCGCGAACGCATGCCCATGTCCTCGCCCTGGACGATGTCGATCGAGCCGCCATGCGGCCAGCCGAGATCGCGCAGATAGCCGGCAAAGGCCGCGGTCGCCGCCCCTGTCGCCGGATCCTCATAGACGCCGCCGGAAGCGAATGGATTGCGCGTGTGGAAGAGGCGCGGCGTCTCGGCGTGGGCGAGGAGGATCGTGACCAGGCCTTCGCGCCGCATGAAGGACTGGCCTTGCCTCAGATCATAGGCCATGGCGGCCAACGCCTCGCGCGACCTCAGCGCCAGCACGAGATGATCGGCGCCTCCATGGATGAGCGCCGGCGGAATGGCGGGATCGAGATCGCCCGGCTCATAGCCGAACAAGGCGAGCGCCTCGCCGGCCAGTTCCTTCGGCGCCGGCCGGCTGCGCGTCGGCGGCGACCGCAGGGCGGCGGCAAAGTTGGCGCCATTGCGAAAACCCTCGACGGTGATGTCGGCCTGGTTGAGGGTCAGCTTGAAAGTGCCGTCGCCGAATTTTCCGACCAGCGCCGCGCCAAGCGCGATGGTGGCGTGGCCGCAGAACGGTACTTCCGACTCCGGCGAAAAGTAGCGCACGCGCCATTGATCGCCTTCGGGCGCGGCAAAGGCGGTTTCCGAAAAGCCGACTTCGGCCGCGACGCGCTGCATGTCGGCCGCATCGGGCAAGGCTTCGCCAATCACCACGCCGGCCGGATTACCGCCGGTGTTGCCGTCTGAAAATGCTGCGATCTTCAATACATCCATGTTCCTGGCCTCGTTGTGCGTGGGCGCAACAAACACGTTTCGGGCCGTCTTGGGAAATGAAGAAAGCGGCGAGCAGCGGTGAGCGCCAGTCACATCTGCGATCGGAGCCAGCGCTTCAATCCAATGCGGAACGAAATTCGACCCATCGCCGTTTTGACGATTGGCGGTCGTTCGGGCCGTCCTTCAGTTCCCAGCCATCGACGCAGCGCGACAGGAGCCAACCATGGACGCCATCGTCACCAAGAACGACCTCAAAGCCGATGCCAAGAAGGAATCGATCGATCTGCTCAACGCCAGGCTTGCTGACGCCATCGACCTGGCCCTGATCACCAAGCAAGCGCATTGGAACGTCAAAGGCCCGCAATTCATCGCCATCCATGAGATGCTCAATGAATTCCGCGAGGAGATCGACGGCCATGTCGACATCGTCGCCGAGCGCGCCGTCCAGCTCGGCGGCACCGCGCATGGCACCTCGCAGGACGTGTCGAAGACGACCAGGCTAAAACCCTATCCGACCGACATCCACAAGACCAAGGATCATCTGGCGGCGCTGATCGACCGCTATGCGGCGGCGGCCAAGCTGACCCGCGAAGCGATCGACGAGGCGGACGACGCCGGCGATGCCGACACCGCCGATATCTTCACCGCCTATTCTCGCTCGCTCGATAAATTGCTGTGGTTCCTCGAGGCGCACACGCAGGAAAAGGAATAACCGGGAACTGTTCTTGCTTGGACGGCCGGATCAGCCGGCCATCGCCTTTTCAGCACTGGCCGCGCTTGGCGTGTCCGAGGCACGCGACACCAGCGCGGTCATGATTTCGGCGGCGGCAAGCGCGGCGATCACCGGCGGCCGCTTGTCCTTCACCGCATTGCCGCCGATCGGGGAGACGAGCCGGGCGAACTGGGCCTCGCTGCCCTCGGCGGATTTCAGGAACCAGTTCCTGAAGGTTGCCTTCTTGGTCTTCGAACCGATCATGCCGACATAGGCGGTGTCGTCGCGCTTCAGCGCCTCGGCAACGATCAGGAAATCCAACGCATGGTCGTGGGTGAGGATGGCGAAGGCCGATCGCGCCGGCGCCTCGCGCACCACGGCTTCGGGCAACGGCGTCAGCCGCGTCTCCACCGTTTCCGGCATGCCTTCCAACGCATCGGATCGAGTCTCGACGACTACCACATGGATTGGCAGCAATGCCAGCGACGCGGCCAGCGCCTGGCCGACATGGCCGCCGCCGAAGAGATAGACATGCGGAAGATGCGCCTCTTCGGCTTCGGCGTTGGCGATCAGCCTTTCTTTGATTGTCCTATCGACCAATCTGATCAGCACCTCGACACGCCCGCCGCAACATTGGCCGATTTCCGGCCCGAGCGGCACGTCGAGCGTCGCGCACACCTCATCGACCTCTATGCGGGCCTGTTCACCCTCCCCGTTGTCGCGAGGCGAGGAGCGCAGCATCTGCCGCGCCTTGTCGATCGCCATATATTCGAGCTGACCGCCCCCGATCGTACCGAAGATCGATGACGAAGAGACAAGCATAAAGGCGCCGGCCTCGCGCGGTGTCGAGCCTTTGGTGGCCGCGACCTCGACGAGAGCGACCCGGCCAGCTTGGCCGAAAAACGTCTTCAGGCTTTGCACTTTCGAGTTCATCGTCTGCATTCCTAGATCGTGATGGCGTTTCGTTGAACCGCCCTCACGATCTAACTCTTTGTTGGAGCATGATCTTTCTCCGAAAACCGGTTCCCACTTTTCGGGATCATGCCCTAGCGCCAAAATATAGTGTTTTTCGGCCGAATTGCACGTTTTAGGCCGGCTTTTCGGCTTCCCGCTTCAACCGCTCGATCGCCGTCAGCACCCGCTCCGGCGTCGCCGGCGCGTCGAGGCGCGGACAGATCTTGTGGTCGGCCACGCTCGCGACCGCGTCCGACAGCGCATGCAGCACCGACATGCCGTGCGGCAGCGGCGGCTCGCCCACGGCCTTTGAGCGATGGATGGTCGGCTCATAGGCCGACGACCAGTCGGTCAGCTTGACGTTGAAGATCTTTGGACGGTCGGAAGCGAGCGGGATCTTGTAGGTCGACGGCGCATGCGTCCGCAGCCGGCCGCTATCGTCCCACCACAATTCCTCCGTCGTCAGCCAGCCCATGCCCTGGATGAACCCGCCCTCGATCTGGCCGAGGTCGATCGCCCGGTTCAGCGAGCGGCCGGCGTCGTGCAGGATGTCGGTGCGCTCGACGACATACTCGCCGGTGAGCGTGTCGACCGAGACCTCCGAGCAGGCCGCGCCATAGGCGTAATAGTAGAAGGCATGGCCGCGGCCCTTGCTACGGTCCCAATGGATCTTCGGCGTCTTGTAGAAACCGGCCGCCGAGAGCTGGATGCGGTTGATATAGGCCTGCTTGACCAGATCGTTGAAGGCCACTTCCTGATTGCCGATGCGCACCCGGTTGGGCAGGAACACGACCTGGTCGTGCGGCACCTGGTATTTGTCCGCGGCGAAGTCGGTCAGCCGCTTGCGGATCTGGCGGGCGGCGTCCTGCGCCGCCATGCCGTTGAGGTCGGCGCCGGAAGACGCGGCCGTCGGCGAGGTGTTCGGCACCTTGGCGGTGGTGGTCGCGGTGATCTTGACCCGGTCGAGATCGATCTGGAATTCTTCCGCCACGACCTGCGCCACCTTGAGATGCAGGCCCTGGCCCATCTCGGTGCCGCCATGGTTCATGTGGACCGAACCGTCAGCATAGACATGCACCAGCGCGCCGGCCTGGTTGGCCTCTGTCTTGGTGAATGAGATGCCGAACTTCACCGGCGTCATCGCCAGCCCGCGTTTGACGAACCGGCTGTTGTTGTTGAAGGCGCTGATCTCGCGGCGGCGCCGCGCATAGTTCGCGCTTTCCTCCAGTTCGGCGACGATGCGCTGGATGATGCAATCCTCGACCTTCTGGTGGTAGGGCGTGATGCTGCGCTCGCCGATCGCCTCCATGGGATCGTAAAAGTTCAGCTTGCGGATTTCGAGCGAGTCCTTGCCGACGGCGAAGGCCACCTCGTCGATGACGCGCTCGGCGCCAACCATGCCTTGCGGGCCGCCAAAGCCGCGGAAGGCGGTGTTGGAGACGGTGTTGGTGTAGAGCGGCGCCGACTTGGCGTGCACCGCCGGATAGAAATAGGCGTTGTCGCAGTGGAACAGCGCGCGGTCGCCGACCGGACCGGACAGATCGGCGGAAAAGCCGCAACGCAGCGCATAGGTGAAGTCGACGCCGAGGATGTTGCCCTCATCGTCGAAGCCGACTTCATAATCGATGGCGAAATCATGCCGCTTGCCGGTGGCGGTCATGTCCTCGTCGCGGTCGAGCCTGATCTTGACCGCGCGCTTCAATTTCTTGGCGGCAATGGCGGCGATCGCCGCGCATTGGTTGGCCTGGGTTTCCTTGCCGCCGAAGCCGCCGCCCATGCGGCGCACTTCGACCGTGACAGCATGGCTCGGCACGCCGAGCGCATGCGCGACCAGATGCTGCGTCTCGCTCGGGCCCTGCGTCGAGCAATAGACGATCACCTCGTCGTCCTCGCCAGGGATTGCCAGCGAAACCTGGCCCTCGAGATAGAAGTGGTCCTGGCCGCCGAGCCACATGCGGTTCTTGATGCGGCGGGGAGCCGCCGCGATCGCCGCGGCGGCATCGCCGCGCTTCAGGGTCAGCGGCGTGGTGACCTGCCTGTCCTTGACCGGATCGAGGTTCCAGATGTCGATGACGGCCGGAAGCTCGTCATACTCGATTTTTGCGAGACGCGCGGCGCGGCGCGCTTCCTCGCGCGTCTCGGCAACCACTGCGAAGATCGGCTGTCCGTAAAACTGCACGTTGGCTTCGGCGAGCACCGGATCGTCATGCATGTTGCTCGGCGAGACATCGTTCTCGCCGGGGACATCGGCATAGGTCAGCACATCGATCACGCCGGGCGCCGCGCGCACAGCCGACAGGTCGACGCTCTTCAACGCGCCGTGCGCGACCTTGGAGAGGCCGAGGCCGACATGCAGCGTGCCGGCGGGCTCCGGCATGTCGTCGATATAGACGGCGGTGCCGCTGACATGCTTGTGCGCGGAATCGTGCCGCTGGTCGGTGGCGACGCCGCCGACGATCTTTTCAGCCTTGAGGCTGGGTGTGGCGTGCTTGTTCATTCTGCCTCCTTCCCTTCTCCCCGTTCACGGGGAGAAGGTGGCCCGAAGGGTCGGATGAGGGGCAGCGCAGACGTTGACGAATTCGCGCGAGATGATCGACGATGGCGCTGCCCCTCATCTGCCTGCCGGCATCTTCTCCCCGTGAACGGGGAGAAGGACGCTACTCGCGACCGCCCGGCGCTTTGCCTCGATATGTTGGATTGCGGACGCATCAGGCCGCCTCGTTGCGCGAGACCTGGAACGGCGCCTTCGTTCCGGTCGTCTCGATATAAAACCGTAGCAAAAGGTTCTTCGCTGCCAGCGCCCGGTATTCGGCGGTCGCCCGCATGTCGGTCAGCGGCGTGAAATCCTTGGCGTACTCAGCCATCGCGGCCTCCACCGTCGCTTCATCCCAGGCCTTGCCGATCAGCGCCTTCTCGACCGCAGTGGAGCGCTTCGGCGTCGCCGCCATGCCGCCATAGGCGATGCGGATGTCGGCCACCGTGCCATCCTTGGCCAAGGTCAGGTAGAAAGCCCCGAGCGTCGCCGTGATATCCTCGTCCCGGCGCTTGGTGACCTTGTAGACGGCAAACTTCGTTCCTTTTGCCGGCACGGGCACTTGGACTGCTTCGACGAACTCCCCGGGCTGACGGTCCTGCTTGCCATAGGCGATGAAGAAGGTTTCGAGCGGTATCGTGCGACGCGCCTTGCCCTTGCGGAGCGTCAGCTGCGCGCCGAGCGCGATCAAGGGCGGCGGCGTGTCGCCGATCGGCGAGCCGTTGGCGATGTTGCCGCCGATCGTGCCCATGTTGCGCACCTGTTCGCCGCCGATGCGGTCGACCAGCGGTCCCAGTGCCGGGATGCGCTTCGACAGCGTCTCGAAGGCTTCGGTGTAGGTGACGCCGGCGCCGATGGTGATGACGCCATCCTTCTCCGACGTCGTACGCAAGCCGTCGAGGCCACCGATGAAGATCGCCGGCGAGATGTCGCGCATCTGCTTGGTGACCCACAGGCCGACATCGGTCGAACCCGCGACGATGGTAGCGCCCGGTTCCTTTTCGAGCAAAGCGGCGAAATCGTCGACGCTGGCCGGCACGATCAATCGCGCCTTGCCCGACCCGATCTCGACCCTGGCGCCATCACGCAACACCTTCAGCCGCGCGGTGATGTCCTTGCGCTCCACTGCCAGCGGATCCTTCGACGCCTTGCCGTAGCTCGAAATGGCGTGCGCGGCGCGCATGATGGCCTCGTAGCCGGTGCAGCGGCAGAGATTGCCCTGCAGCGCCTTTTCGATCGCGGCGTTGGACGGATCGGGGGTCTTCATCCAGAGGCCATAGAGCGACATGATGAAGCCCGGCGTGCAGAAGCCGCATTGCGATCCGTGGAAATCGACCATCGCCTGCTGCACCGGATGCAGTTTCTCACCGTCGCCGCGCAGGTGCTCCACAGTCACGACATGCGTGCCGTCGAGCGAGCCCATGAAGCGGATGCAGGCATTCACGCTTTCGTAGACGAGACCTTCGGCGGAGAGCTTGCCGACCAACACCGTGCAGGCGCCGCAGTCGCCCTCGGCGCAACCTTCCTTGGTGCCGCGAAGCGAGCGGTTGAGCCGCAGCCAGTCGAGCAGCGTCGCATCGGGCGCGACGTCCTTCAGAGCCACGTCGCTGCCGTTCAGGATAAAGCGTATTTGATTGCGGGTCTCAGCCATGTCTCAGCTCCCCCGATAGGTCGAGTAGCCATAGGGCGAAATCAAGAGCGGGACGTGATAATGCCGCTGCTCCGCCATGCCGAAGCGGATCGGCACGATATCGAGAAAGGCGGGTTGGGGCAGGTCGATACCCTGGCCGCGCAGATAGTCGCCAGCGGCGAAGACCAACTCATATTCGCCGGTAAGGAAATCGGCGTCGGCCAGCAGCGGCGCGTCGCAGCGGCCGTCGTCATTGGTGGTCACGGTCTTGAGACGCGTGCGGCTTTGGCCTTCGATGCGGAAAAGCTCGATCGACAGTCCTTTTGCCGGCCGGCCGGTCGCGGTGTCAAGCACATGGGTCGTCAGACGCCCGCCATCGGCTTTCGACGTTTCTGCCACTGGCCGCCTCCCATCCCGATACGTTTCAGATCGATTGTGCGCCAATTAAAGGCGATGCATAAGCCCCGGTCGAGCGGAGTGCGGCGAAAAGCACTTTCAAAAATTTTCGGGGGAATGCGTGCGCACTCCTTTCGATATCTTCATCTCAACCATCGGGCAGGAGTGGCAATGCGTTACGATCGGGACATGCGCGGTTATGGGGCCAATCCGCCGGACCCGAAATGGCCCGCCGGCGCGCATGTCGCGGTGCAGTTCGTCGTCAACTATGAAGAAGGCGGCGAGAACTGCGTGCTGCATGGCGACAAGGCTTCGGAGGCCTTCCTTTCGGAGATCGTTGGGGCGGCTCCCTGGGTCGGCCAGCGCCACTGGAACATGGAATCGATCTACGAGTATGGCGCGCGAGCGGGCTTCTGGCGGCTCTATCGGCTGCTCACCGAAGCGCAGGTGCCGGTGACCTGCTACGGCGTCGCCACGGCGTTGGCGCGCTCGCCCGACCAAGTGGCCGCCATGCAGGAGGCTGGTTGGGAGATCGCTTCGCACGGGCTGAAATGGATCGACTATCGCGACCATGCGGCCGAAGACGAGCGGCGCGATCTCGAAGAGGCGATCAAGCTGCATTACGAGGTCACCGGCGCGCGCCCGACCGGCTGGTACACCGGCCGGACCTCGGTCAACACGGTGCGGCTCGTCGCCGAGGAAGGCGGCTTCGACTATGTCTCCGACACCTATGACGACGAACTGCCCTATTGGTTCGACCGCGACGGGCTGGAGAAACCGCAACTCATCATCCCCTACACGCTCGACGCCAACGACATGCGCTTTGCGACGCCGCAGGGCTTCAACTCGGGCGACCAGTTCTTCGCCTATCTGAAGGACAGTTTCGACACGCTCTATGCCGAGGGCAAGGCAGGCCGGCCGCGCATGATGAATATCGGCCTGCACTGCCGGCTGGTCGGCCGTCCCGGGCGGGTGGCGGCATTGAAGCGCTTCGTCGACTATGTGAAGTCGCACGACAAGGTATGGCTGACGCGGCGCATCGACATCGCCAAACACTGGCGCGAAACGCACCCCTACGAGGCGCCGGCGCTGCGTCCGTCGCGGATGGAATTCGAGGAATTCGTGCATGCCTTCGGCGGCGTGTTCGAGCATTCGCCCTGGATCGCGGAGCGCGCCTACGAATTGGAGCTCGGCCCGGCGCATGACAGCGCCGGCGGCCTGCACAACGCGCTCTGCCGCGTCTTCCGCGCGGCGAGCGAAGCCGAACGACTTTCCGTGCTGAACGCCCACCCGGACCTCGCCGGCAAGCTGGCCAAGGCCAGGCGCCTGACGCCGGAATCGGCCAAGGAGCAGGCCTCAGCCGGGCTCGACGCGCTGACCGACAAGGAGCGCGAGCTGTTCTCGAAACTCAACGCCGCCTACGTCACCACCTTCGGCTTCCCCTTCATCATCGCGGTCAAGGGCAAGAGCAAGGACGAAATCCTGGCGGAGTTCGAGGCGCGGATCGGCAACAGCCGCGGCACCGAGTTCGAAACCGCCTGCAGACAGGTCGAACGCATCGCCCTGCTTCGGCTGAAAGACATGCTTCCATTGTAATGTTTTGAGGGCCAGGACCCCATGGATATGATCAAGACTGCCGAGCGAACCTATTACGCCCCGCATGGCGGCCATCCCGGCCAGAACGAGCTCTTGACCGGCCGCGCCGTCTTCACCGAAGCCTATGCTGTCATCCCCAAGGGCGTGATGCAGGACATCGTCACCAGCCCGCTGCCGTTCTGGGACAAGACGAGGGCCTGGATCATCGCAAGGCCACTGTCGGGCTTCGCCGAGACCTTTTCGCAATACATCGTCGAGGTTCTGCCCGGCGGCGGTAGCGAGCGGCCGGAACTCGATGCCGCCGCCGAGGGCGTGCTGTTCGTCGTCGAGGGCGAACTCACCGTATCGCTTGCCGGCAAAGAACACGTGCTTGCCCCCGGCGGCTTCGCCTTCCTGCCGCCATCCAGTGGCTGGACGGTGCGCAACGAAAGCGGCACTGCTGCCCGCTTCCACTGGATCCGCAAGGCCTATGAGGCTGTCGACGGCCTCGACGCGCCGGAAGCCTTCTTCTCGAGCGACCAGGATGTGGCGCCGAGCCCGATGCCGGGCACGGAGGGGCGCTGGGCAACGACCCGCTTCGTCGACCCGGCCGACATGCGCCACGACATGCACGTCACCATCGTGACGCTGAAGCCGGGCGCGGTCATCCCCTTCGCCGAGACGCATGTCATGGAGCACGGGCTCTATGTGCTCGAAGGCAAGGCGGTCTATCGCCTCAACCAGGACTGGGTGGAGGTCGAAGCCGGCGACTTCATGTGGCTGCGCGCCTTTTGCCCGCAGGCCTGCTATGCCGGCGGCCCCGGTAATTTCCGTTATCTGCTGTACAAGGACGTCAACCGTCACGCCAGGCTTGGCGGCTATTTTGGGGGCGGCTATCTTGGGGGCAAAGGGCGGTGAGCCGCATCGTCGCCCGACCGCTGACGCGCGAGAACTTCGCGCCCTTCGGCGATGTCATCGACATGGGCGGCGACAACCGCTACCCGATCAATGCTGGCAAGGCGATGCGCTATCACGACCTCGCCACCGCGGAGGCCGCCGGACCGAACGCGCGCGTGCTGATCTCGATGGTGCGCGGCACGCCCTATGAGATGCCGCTGAAGCTCACCATGGTCGAGCGCCATCCGCTTGGGAGCCAGGCCTTCATCCCGCTGTCGCCGCGACCGTTCCTGGTGGTCGTCTGCCACGACAGCGAGGATGGGCCGGGCGAGCCGCATGCCTTTCTCGCCGGTCCGGGACAGGGCATCAATTACCGCCGCAACCTCTGGCACGGCGTGCTGACGCCGATCGGCGAAGAACAGGATTTCCTCATCGTCGACCGCGGCGGCGACGGCTCCAATCTTGAAGAATTTTATTTCTCGCATCCATACGAGATCCACCTCTCCTGAAAGCTCGCGATTTCCATGACCGACATTTCGCTGATCGACCGCCTGCTCGACGTGATCGAGCACGACATCGTGCCCAAGACCGCCGAAGGCGTCGCCCATGGCAACAAGCTGTTCGGCGCCGCGATCCTGCGGAAGGACGACCGCTCGCTGGTGCTGGCCGAGACCAATAACGAGATCGAAAACCCGCTCTGGCATGGCGAGGTGCATTGCCTGAAGCGCTTCTACGAAATGCCAAAGGCCGAGCGCGTCGACACCAAGGACGCGCTATTCATAGCCACCCACGAGCCCTGCTCGCTCTGCCTGTCGGCGATCACCTGGACCGGCTTCGACAATTTCTACTACCTGTTCAGCCATGAGGATTCACGCGACAGTTTTGCAATCCCGCACGACCTCAAGATCCTGAAAGAGGTCTTCACCCTCGACCCCGGCGGCTACAATGCCGAGAACGCCTATTGGAAAAGTTTTTCCATCCGCCGGCTGGTGCGGGCTTTGCCCGAGGCCGAACGCAACCGTCTGGAAGCGCGCATCGGCAGGATTTCGACGCTTTATGACGAGCTGTCAGGCGCCTATCAGGCCAGCAAGGCCGAGAACGACATTCCGCTGAACTGACGCGTATAGCCTACCTTACCTTCGCGTTTTTCAGCACTTCATTTATCCTTGCCTGCCAGCCCTTGCCGGTCGCCTTGAATTTTCTGACGACATCCTGGTCCAGGCGGATGGAGACGACTTGCTTTGGTTTCTCCAGGGTCGGTCGGCCACGGGAACGCCTTATGCTCTCGAAAAGCTCCGGGAGCACTTCCGCGAAAGGCTTGGCTTGTGTCAGCTGTTCGTCGGTCGCCTCCCCGTCCTCGGGATCAGCAGCAATCTGTCTTTGAATTTCGGCTTCCTCGGCATCGGTAAGCCGCCGAATGTGTGACTTAGTGTTGCTCATACACGGACCTTTCCTTTCGGCTGGCATGACGCATCGAGATCACCGAGATCGCTTCGGAACCAAGCGGCTTGAAGATCACGGCGAGAATGATCCCTCCAAATTCTCCAATCGCCTTCAGCCGACCGGCCTTGGCCGGGAGGACGATTGACGTGGCAAAAAACTCGATATCGAGATCGGAGAAGTCGAGACCCCGGTTTGCGAGGTTCGTCACCCGTTTTGGCTCATCCCAAACGATTTTCAGGCGAGATCATCCAGTGTGTCTGCGTCAGGCCACGTGAATAAACGTAATACACAAATTAATCGAGAGACACAAGAATAAGCTGGATGATCGGAGGGTGCGTTCGCTAACGACCCAGGTCGCATATTTCGCTGCTCCAGTCGCGAATGGCGATTGAAAGTCGCAGCGCAGCGGGGCGTTATGCGCCCCATGAAAACCGTCACCGAATTCCCCCGAAAAGTCGTCGAATTTCCCGATATGGGCATCGCCATGCCGGACGGTTGCCGGCTGTCGGCGCGCATCTGGATGCCCGAGGACGCGGCCGACAAACCGGTGCCGGCGATCCTCGAGCACCTGCCCTACCGCAAGCGCGACGGCACCATTTTTCGCGACCAGCTCACCCATCCCTATTTCGCCGGCCACGGCTACGCCTCGATCCGCGTCGACATGCGCGGCAATGGCGATTCCGAAGGGCTGATGGACGACGAATATTCCGAGCAGGAACTGCAGGATGCCTGCGACGTCATCGCCTGGGCGGCGGCGCAGCCCTGGTGCAACGGCAATGTCGGCATGATGGGCATTTCCTGGGGCGGCTTCAACTGCCTGCAGGTGGCCGCGAAACAGCCGCCGGCGCTGAAGGCGGTGATCAGCCTGTGCTCGACCGTCGACCGCTATGCCGACGACATCCATTACAAGGGCGGCTGCCTGCTCTTGGAAAATTTCGGCTGGGCCTCGACGATGCTGTCCTATTCGTCGCGGCCGCCGGACCCGGCGATCGCCGGCGGCAATCGCTGGCGCGACCTGTGGCTCAGCCGGCTGGAGAACCAGTCTTTTCTCCTGCCGCTCTGGTTCAGCCACCAGCATCGCGACGCCTATTGGAAGCGCGGCTCGATCTGCGAGGATTTTTCGGCGGTGAAAGCGGCCGTGCTGTCGATCGGCGGCTGGCATGACGGCTACCGCAACACCATCTCCAATCTCGTCACCGGCATCCAATCGCCGGTCAAAGGCATCGTCGGCCCCTGGATCCACAAATACCCGCATTACGCCGGGCCCAATCCGGCCATCGGCTTCCTACAGGAGGCGTTGCGCTGGTGGGACCGCTGGCTGAAGGGTGCTGAGACCGGCGTCGAGGCCGATCCGGACTATCGCGCCTATGTCATGGACAGTGTGCGGCCGGCGCGCTGGCATCCCGAGCGGCCGGGCCGCTGGGTCGCGGAACAGGAATGGCCGTCCTCCAACATCAAGGTCGAGGCGATCGAACTCATTTCCGCGGGCGCAAAGCCGTCGATCGTCGCGTCGCCGCAGACCTGCGGGCTTGCCGGCGGCGAGTATTTTCCCTTCACCTTCGGACCGGAATTGCCGGGCGACCAGCGTCCCGATGACGCGCTTTCGGTTTGTTTCGACCAGCCTGAACTCGGCGAGGCGATCGACGTCGTCGGGGCGCCGGAGCTCGAGGTCCGGGTTGCTTCCGATCGACCCCAGGCCAACATCGCGGTGCGCCTCTGCGACGTGCATCCCGATGGGGCCTCGGAGCTGATCTCCTATGGTGTGCTCAATCTCACGCATCGAAACTCGCATGAATTTCCGCAAGCGCTAATTCCCGGCGAGACGGTTTCGGCGCGCGTCGTGCTCGACCAATGCGCCTACCGGGTGCCGGCCGGCCACAAATTGCGCGTCGCCGTTTCGACCGCCTATTGGCCGATGATCTGGCCCTCGCCGGAGTCGGTGCGGCTTGATCTCGCGAAGGCGACGCTGAAGCTGCCGTTGCGCCCGCTGGCGAAAGGCAATGAGGTTTCGTTTCCAGAGCCGGAAGGCGCGACACCCTGGGCGACCGAGACGATTCGGCCGGCGAATTCCGAACGCCACGTCGGCCGCGACGAGAAGACCGGTCTTGTCACGCTTTCCATAACAGACGATTTCGGCGAGGTGCGCGACCTCGACCATGGGTTGGTCAATGGCAGCATCGTGCGCGAGACATGGACGATCCATCCCAATGACCCGCTGTCGGCCACCGGAGCCACGCATTGGACGCAGACATTGTCGCGCAATGAATGGTCGGTGCGGACCGAAACTTTTGCCGAGATGCGATCGGACGCCGGCAACTTCATCGTCAGCGCCAGAATCGAAGCCTATGAGGGTGAAAAACTGGTCTTCGAGCGCGGCTTCCAGCAGGCGATTCTCCGCGCCCTGGTTTGAGCCAGGGCAGATTGGGCCAAATGCGACGTGCGATTTACGCCACGGTATGTCGCATTCGGTCTTGCCTGCCGCTTTCCCTTACGGTCATTATCTCCTCCAATAGCAAGAAACGACCCTAAGGTCGGATATCCAGAGTGAGGAACCGTAATGTCCAACGAACTCGACTATCTCAGCCGGCGAGTCGCGGCCGGAAAACTTAGCCGTCGCGATTTTCTCGGTCGCGCCGCGGCGCTCGGCGTCGCCGCCACCGTTGCCAACTCGCTGCTCTCCAAGGCCGTTCGTGCGGCGGGCCCGGTCAAAGGCGGCACGTTGAAGGCCGGCCTGCAGGGCGGTGAATCCACCAACAGTCTCGATCCGGCGACTTTCCTTAGCCAGGTTCCGTTCGCCTTCGGCAAATGCTGGGGCGAAACGCTGGTCGAGCTCGCGCCGGGCGGCGGCGTCGAATACCTCATCGCCGAAGAAATCGGCTCTTCGGACGACGCCAAGACCTGGACGATGAAGATCCGCAAGGGCGTCCAGTTCCACAACGGCAAGGAAGTAACGCCGGACGACGTCGTGGCGACGCTGAAGCGCCACAGCGACGAGAAGTCAAAATCCGGCGCGCTCGGCGTCCTGAAGAGCATCAACACCATCAAGGTCGATGGCGGCAATGTCGTGGTCACGCTGAAGGACCCGAATGCCGACATGCCTTACCTGATGGCGGACTATCACCTGATCATCCAGCCGAATGGCGGCATGGACAAGCCGGACGCCGGCATCGGCACCGGGCCGTACAAGATCACCGGCAACCAGCCCGGCGTGAAGCACACCGCCGCGCGTTTCGACCACTACTGGCAGCCCGACAAATACGGCCATGCCGATCAGGTCGAGATCGTCGTCGTCAACGATCCGACGGCGCGCATGGCCGCGCTCCAGGGCGGCCAGGTCAACATGATCAACCGCGTCGAGCCGAAGATCGTCGACCTGGTCAAGCGGCTGCCCGGCGTCACCATCCGCGCCGCCTCGGGCCGCGGCTT
Source organism: Mesorhizobium sp. B3-1-6 (assembly GCF_006439555.1). Classification (NCBI taxonomy): domain Bacteria; kingdom Pseudomonadati; phylum Pseudomonadota; class Alphaproteobacteria; order Hyphomicrobiales; family Phyllobacteriaceae; genus Mesorhizobium; species Mesorhizobium sp. B3-1-6. Next base: position 26,455 of record NZ_VFTM01000034.1, read on the forward strand.
CTATCCCTTCAACATGTTCTGCGACACCGCGCCCTTCGACAACAACGATCTCAGGATGGCGCTGAAGCTCGCCATGGACCGCGAGGAGATGCTGACCAAAATCCTGCGCGGCTACGGCGAGGTTGGCAACGACATGCCGGTCAACAAGGCCTACCCGCTGTTCGCAGGCGATTTCGAGCAGCGTAAGTTCGACCCCGAAAAGGCGGCCGCGGCTTACAAGAAGTCGGGCCATAGCGGCTCGATCCTGCTGCGCACCTCCGACGTCGCTTTCCCGGGCGCGGTCGATGCGGCCCAGCTTTACCAGCAGAGCGCGGCCAAGGCCGGCATCAAGATCGAGATCAAGCGCGAGCCGGGCGACGGTTACTGGACCGAAGTCTGGAACAAGCAGCCCTTCTCGCTGTCCTACTGGGGCGGCCGTCCGACCCAGGACCAAATGTATTCGACCGCCTATCTGTCGACCGCCGACTGGAACGACACCCGCTGGAAGCGCCCGGACTTCGACAAGATGGTGCTTGCGGCGCGCGGCGAGCTCGACGAAGCCAAGCGCAAGAAGATCTACCGCGACATGGGCGAGGTCATGCGCGACGAAGGTGGCCTGATCGTGCCGTTCTTCAACCAGTTCGTCGACGCGACCGGCAAGGGCGTCGAAGGCTGGGTCGACAACCCGGCGCAGGAACTCAGCAACGGCCATGCCCTGATCGAGTGCTGGCTGCAGGCCTGATGAAGGATACGGGAAGGGCTGGCGTAGGCCGGCCCTTCCCCGTTTTCATGACCCGCCCGAAAGCGGGTGTCATCCCTTCTTCACCGTTGCAGGTAGCCGATGTCGTCTCCGATCCTGAGATTGGTCGCTCAGCGCGTCTTGCTGGGCCTGGTTCTTCTTTTGGCCGTTTCGGTGCTTATCTTCGCCGGCACGCAGATTCTGCCGGGCGACGTCGCCCAGGCGATCCTCGGCCAGTCGGCGACGCCGGAGGCGCTGGCGAACCTGCGCGAACAGCTCGGGCTGAACGATCCGGCGTGGCTGCGCTACGTGCACTGGCTCTGGGGCATCCTGCATGGCGACTTCGGCACGGCGCAGTCGAGCGGACTGGACATCGCGACCTCGATCAGCACCCGGCTGAAGAACACACTGTTCCTGGCCGCTTGCGCCGCGATCGTCGCCGTGCCGCTGGCGATCGTCCTCGGTCTGATCGCGGTGCGCTATCGCAACGGCTTCGTCGACAAGCTGATCTCCGGGCTGGCGCTGGCCTCGACCTCCTTCCCGGAATTCTTCATCGGCTATGTGCTGATCTATTTCTTCGCCGTGAAATGGCAGATCTTCCCCAGCATCTCGACGGTGGATGACTCAACTCCCTTCCTCGAAAGGTTGCAGGCCGTCGTGCTGCCCGCGACCGCGCTGACGCTGGTGGTGCTCGCCCATATGATGCGCATGACGCGCGCGGCGATCCTCAACGTCATGCAGTCGGCCTATATCGAGACGGCAGAATTGAAGGGGCTGAAGGCCTTCGACATCATCCGCAAGCATGCTTTCCCGAACGCGATAGCGCCGGTCGTCAACGTCGTCATGCTCAACCTCGCCTATCTTATCGTCGGCGTCGTGGTGGTGGAGGTGATCTTCGTCTATCCGGGCATGGGACAGTATCTGGTCGATCATGTCGCCAAGCGCGACGTGCCGGTGGTGCAGGCGGTCGGCCTGATCTTCGCCGCGGTCTACATCACGCTCAACATCGTCGCCGATATCGCCGCCATCGTGGCCAATCCGCGGCTTAGGCATCCGAAATGACGGGGGCATCCGAAATGACGGGCCGGATGCAAGACGACCAAAGGGGGAACTGAGGCGAATGGCGCTACGACAAATCCCGTTCACCGCCTGGGTCGGGCTTATCCTGACCGGCTTCTTTGCGTTCTGCGCCATCTTCGCGCCTTGGGTCGCGCCGCACGGCAATGGCGAGATCGTCGGCGACGTCTGGGAGCCGATGTCGGCCGCCCATTGGCTGGGCACCGACAATCTCGGCCGCGACCTTATCTCGCGCATGATCTACGGCGCGCGCATCACAATGGAGATCGCGGTGGCGGCGACTGCGCTGTCCTTCTCCCTGGGCTCGATTCTCGGCTTCACGGCCGCTGTCTTCGGCGGCTGGTTCGACACGCTGCTGTCACGCTTCGTCGATCTTTTGATGTCGATCCCGACGCTGATCTTCGGCCTCGTCGTGCTATCGGTGTTGCCGACAACCACGCTGACGCTGATCCTGGTCATGGGCATTCTGGACTCCACCCGCGTCTATCGCCTGTCGCGCGCGGTCGCCGTCGACATCAACGTCATGGACTTCGTCGAGGCGGCCAAGCTGCGCGGCGAAGGCAAGGCCTGGATCATCTTCCGTGAGATCCTGCCCAATGCGCTGTCGCCGCTGGTGGCGGAGCTTGGCGTGCGCTTCATCTTCGCCGTGCTCTTCCTGTCGGCGCTGTCCTTCCTCGGGCTTGGCGTGCAGCCGCCGGATTCGGACTGGGGCGGCATGGTCAAGGAAAACAAGGACGGCATCGTGTTCGGCATTCCGGCGGCGCTGATCCCGGCCGCGGCGATCGCGGTGCTGGCGATCTCGGTCAACCTCGTCGCCGACTGGGTGCTCAACCGCACGACGAGCCTGAAGGGAGGACGTGGCTGATGGCTGGCAATCAAGCAAGGTCCGGGCAGGCGAAGTCCGGGCAGGCAAGCTCGGGCAAGCTCCTCGACATCCGCAACCTGCGCATCGAGGCGACCGTCTATCCGCCGGGCGAGACGCCGAAGACCATCACGCTGGTCCACGATGTCTCGCTGACGCTCGAAAAGGGCAAGGTGCTCGGCCTGATCGGCGAATCCGGCGCCGGCAAATCGACCATCGGCCTGTCGTCCATGGCCTATGGCCGCGGCGGCGTGCGCATCACCGGCGGCGAGGTGATCCTCAACGGCCGCGACATCATGAAGGCCGGACCAAGAGGCGTGCGGGCGCTGCGCGGACGCGAGGTGTGCTATGTCGCGCAGTCGGCGGCGGCGGCGTTCAATCCGGCGCACAAGCTGATCGACCAGGTGGTCGAGGCGACCCTGTTGCATGGTACCGCGAACCGCGCCGAGGCCGAGAAGCGGGCCATTGCGCTGTTCAAGAAGCTTAGCCTGCCCAACCCCGAAACGATCGGCGAGCGCTACCCGCACCAGGTCTCCGGCGGCCAATTGCAGCGCGTGATGACAGCGATGGCGCTCTGCTCGGAGCCCGACCTCATCGTCTTCGACGAGCCGACCACGGCGCTCGACGTGACGACCCAGATCGACGTGCTTGCGGCGATCAAGGACGCCATCCGCGACACCCATGTGGCGGCCCTCTACATCACTCACGATCTTGCCGTCGTCGCCCAGGTGTCGGACGAAATCATGGTGCTGCGCCACGGCCGGCTGGTGGAGTGGGGCGGCACGCAGCAGATCATCAAGGAGCCGCGCCAGGAATATACCAACGCGCTGGTTTCGGTGCATGAGATCGAGCACCAGGAACAGCAGCCCGGCGCAACGCCGTTCCTGTCGGTGAAGAATGTCACCGCCGCCTACGGCGGCGGCCATGTGAAGGTCCTGAAGAACGTCTCGGTCGACATCTATCCCGGCCAGACTCTGGCCGTCGTCGGCGAGAGCGGCTCCGGCAAGTCGACGCTGGCGCGCGCCATCACCGGGCTTTTGCCGCCCGAGCAAGGCACGGTGACCTTCGATGGGCGCCCGCTGGCCAACCGGCTTTCCGACCGGCCGAAGGAGGATCTGCGTCAATTGCAGATGATCTACCAGATGGCCGACGTAGCTATGAACCCGCGCCAGACGGTCGGCACCATCATCGGCCGGCCGCTGGAGTTCTATTTCGGTATGAAGGGACGCGAGCGCGACAAGCGCGTCGCCGAACTGCTCGACGAGATCGAGATGGGCAAGGGTTTCGTCGACCGCTACCCGGCCGAGCTGTCCGGCGGCCAGAAGCAGCGCGTCTGCATCGCCCGCTCGCTCGCCGCCAAGCCGAAGCTGATCATCTGCGACGAGGTGACATCGGCGCTCGACCCGCTGGTCGCCAACGGCATCCTGAAGCTGCTTCTGAACCTGCAGCAGCACGAAAAGGTCGCCTATTTGTTCATCACGCATGACCTGGCGACGGTGAAGTCGATCGCCGATTCGATCGCGGTGATGTATCGCGGCGAGGTCGTGCGCTACGGCTCCAGGAGCAAGGTGCTGACGCCGCCCTTCGACGCCTATACGGACCTGCTGCTGTCCTCCGTGCCGGAAATGGAGATCGGCTGGCTGGAGAAGGCGATCAAGGGCCGGCGCATGGCGAGCGCCGGAAATTAGCCCCCGAAAGTCAGCCCGGACCAGAAGCTGTCATGCGGCTGCAATGCGCAGCAGGAAAGATCGGCCGCGGGCGGGTAGAGCCCGCAGCAAACCAATCTCAAAAAGGGGGCAGGACATGCAGACCGAACTCGACCATCTCGCCGCACTCGCCGGCAAGGGCAGGATCTCGCGGCGCGATTTTCTCGGCCGCGCGGCGGCGCTCGGCGCCTCGGCGGCGCTGGCTGCGACGCTGGCTGGCAAGGCTTTTGCCGCGACGCCGGTGAAGGGCGGTATCATCAAGGCCGGCCTGCAGGGCGGCGAATCGACCAACAGCCTCGATCCGGCGCTGAACCTCAGCCAGGTGACCTACAATTTTTGCAAGCAGTGGGGCGAATTCCTCGTGCGGCTGACGCCCGAGGGCGGCGTCGAGAACCTGATTGCCGAGGAGATCGGCGCCTCGGCCGACGCCAAGACCTGGACAATGAAGATCCGCGACGGCATCGAGTTCCACAACGGCAAGACGGTAACGGCGGAAGACGTTGTCGCGACGCTCGAGCGCCATGCCGACGAGAAGTCGAAATCCGGCGCGCTCGGCGTTCTGAAGAACATCAAGACCATCAAGGCCGATGGCAAGGACGTGGTGGTGACGCTCGGCGACGCCGATGCCGACTTCCCCTATCTGATGGCCGACTACCATCTGGTCATCCAGCCGAATGGCGGCAAGGACAACCCGAATGCCGGTATCAGCGCCGGCCCGTACAAGGTCAGCGTCAACCAGCCCGGCGTGAAGCATGGCGGCGAGCGCTTCGCCAATTACTGGCGCGGCGACAAGGCCGGCCATGCCGACCAGATCGAGATCGTCGTCATCAACGATCCGACGGCCCGGCTTGCGGCGCTGCAGGGCGGCCAGGTGCATCTCATCAATCGGGTCGAGCCCAAGGTCGTCGACCTGGTGAAGCGCATGCCGGGCGTCAGCATCGAGAACGTCGCCGGGCGCGGCTACTACCCGTTCAACATGTTCTGCGACACCGCGCCCTTCGACAACAGTGACCTCAGGATGGCGTTGAAGCTGGCGATGGACCGCGAGGAGATGCTGGACAAGATCCTGCGCGGCTATGGCTCGGTCGGCAATGACTTCCCGATCAACGAGGCCTATCCGCTGTTTTCCTCCGACATCGAGCAGCGCAAGTTCGATCCCGAAAAGGCGGCCGCGGCCTACAAGAAGTCGGGCCATAGCGGCCCGGTCCTGCTGCGCACTTCCGATGTCGCCTTCCCCGGGGCGGTCGATGCGGCCCAGCTCTATCAGCAGAGCTGCGCCAAGGCCGGCATCAAGGTAGAGATCAAGCGCGAGCCGGGCGACGGCTACTGGTCGGAAGTGTGGAACAAGCAGCCGTTCTCGCTCTCCTACTGGGGCGGCCGGCCGACGCAGGGCCAGATGTATTCCACCGGCTATCTGTCGACCGCCGACTGGAACGACACGCGCTTCAAGCGGCCTGAATTCGACAAGATGCTCTACACGGCCCGCGCCGAGCTGGACCAGGCCAAGCGCAAGGCGATCTATCGCGACATGGCTATGCTGATGCGCGACGAAGGCGGCCTGATCGTGCCGTTCTTCAACCAGTTCGTCGACGCCGCCAACACCAAGAAGGTCAGCGGCTGGGTGAAGAACCCGAATGGCGAGATGATGGACGGCTATGCGCTCAACGAGTGCTGGCTGAACGCCTGATATCGGGCTAGTCCTAAGAAGCGCCGCGTGTCGCCTGGCACGCGGCGCTTCTGTTTTCGATGCATGATCATGGGAACCGCCGTGGCGCTCAAATCCAAACTGCTGCTCATCATCCTCGACGGCGTGCCCTACCGGAACTGGCGCCGGCTGATGGGCAACCTCGAGGGCTGGGCGCAGTCCGGCGAAGCGCAGGTCTGGAAGATGCGTTCGGTGCTGCCGTCGACCTCGGCCTGCTGCTACGCCTCGATCCACACCGGGGTCACGCCGCAGGTGCACGGCATCCTTTCCAACGAGAACCGCTTTCGCGTCACGCAGCCGGATATCTTCTCGGAAGTCAGCAAGGCCGGCGGCAAGACCGGCGCCGTGACCCATTCCTACTGGTCGGAATTCTTCCGCTCGTACCCGTTCGACCTGGTCGAGGAGATGGAATTCGACGAGCCCGATGGGCCGATCACGCATGGCCGCTTCCACACCATGACTGGCTACAATCTCAAGAACCAGATGACGCCGAGCGACGTCGACCTGTTCGCGACGCTGACCATGCTGGCGAAGCGCCACGGCATCGATTACGGCATCCTCCACACCTGCACGCTGGACTCGATGGGCCATCGCTTCGGCCATGACTGTCACGAGATGGACCATGCCTGCTACGCGATGGACGCGATGCTGGCAGCCTTCCTGCCGCAATGGCGCGCAGCCGGCTATGAAGTGATCGTGACGGCCGACCATGGCCAGACAGATCGCGGCCATCATGGCGGCCATGACGACGAGATGCAGGATTTCGCGCTCTATTATTTCGGCCCGGCCAAGGGGCCTCAAGCCGACACGCTGCTCGATCAGCTGCAGCTCGCGCCGACGGTGCTGAGCCGGCTTGGGGTGGCGATACCGGAGACGATGAAGGCGAAGGTGTTCTTGGTTTAGTTCCCCCTTCTCCCGTTGCAACGTTGGAGATTGGCGAAGGCCAAGCAACTTCGTCATCCACGGGCGGAGCGGGAGCGAAGCGGACGCGCAGACCCGAGGATCCATTCCGTGACCTCGCGCGAAGGGTGCAACTGAGAAAGTTCTGCAACGGGATCAATGCCTTGACGTCACGGAATGGATCCTCGGGTCTGCGCGTCGCTTCGCTCCTTGCTTCGCCCTAGGATGACGAAGCAATAGGCGTCTCGGCCTATCGCCGGGAAGGAGTAGGAGAAGCGCCCCCTCTGGCAACCTCCCCTCTCTTCAGTTAGCCTCCGAAAATTCCTTGGCGGAGGATGAACCTTTTTGGACCGATCAGCGACAGAGCTTCGAGGAGCCAGGCGGCTCGACCGGCCATGAACGCGGCGACGGAAACCGATCGCGCGCTTGTTGACCGGGTCGCGAAGGGCGACCGGGCCGCCGTCCGGCTCCTGTTCATGCGTCACCACGCGCGGATCTACCGCTTCGTGGCGCGCCAGACGGGATCGGAAATGATGGCCGACGATATCGCGAACGAGGTCTTTCTGGAGCTGTGGAAACAGGCGCCCAGCTTCGAGGGGCGCTCTGAAGTTTCCACATGGCTGCTCGGCATCGCCCGCTTCAAGGGGCTGTCCATGCTGCGCAAGAAGAAGGAAGACTGGATCGACGACGACGACGCGGCGCAAGTTCCCGACGGCGCCGACACGCCGGAAGTCGTGACCATGAAGGAAGACAAAGCCGCCGCCTTGCGCCGCTTCATCGATGCCTTGCCGGAAGAACACCGCACGGTGATCGACCTTGCCTATTACCATGGCCAGTCGGTGACCGAGATCGGCGAGGTGCTCGACATCCCGGTCGCCACCGTCAAGACCAGGATGTTCTACGCCCGCAAGAAACTCGGCGAAGCCCTCAAGGCCGCCGGTTACGACAGGGGTTGGCCATGAGCGCCGCTGAAAAGATGTCGCGCCGCGACGAGATGGAAACGCTGCTGCCGTTCTACCTGAACGGCTCGCTGGAAGGCGCCGAGCTGGAGGCCGTCGAGGAATGGCTGGCCACCGATCCGGCGGCAATGAATGCGCTTGGCGAAGCGGAGGCCGAGTTCTCCGGTGCCGCCGCCGCCAACGAGGCGGTCCGGCCGCCCGCCGACGCGCTCAGCCGGTTCGCCAAGGCGCTGGACGCCGAGGCCGGCCCGGCGCGCGCGCCGGCCGGCCAATCGTGGCTCGCCAAGGTTTTCGGCCGGGTGACGGCAATGCCTGCCGGCATCGCCTGGGCCGCGGCCGCGGCGCTGCTTGCGCTGGTCATCGTGCAATCGTTCGAACAGCCGGGCGGCAAGGGCAGCGATTTCGAAGTGGCCGGCGCTCAGGACGATCTCGCCAAGCTGCCTTTTGCGCTGGTCAAGTTCAAGCCGGATGCCAAGATGGCCGATATCGCCGCCTTCCTCGGCCAGAACGGGTTGAAGATTGCCGGCGGGCCGACCGCCGACGGCGTCTTTCACCTGACCATTCCGGTGAGCAGTGCGGCCGATTACGACAAGCTCGTCAGCCTTATTGCGGCCCAGCCTTTCGCCGATACGGTGATCCAGGGAAGGAAACCGGTCGATGGCGGCTAAGGCGGTCATTCTGCATGCGGCACTCCTCGCGGCGGCGGCCTTTGCCGCCGCCCCTGCGTTTGCGCAGACCAACGATCCGAATCTTTCGCAGACCCAGGTCGACTGCCTGAACCGCACGACAGCGGCGGGCGCCGGCTGCGACAAGAACGGCGGCACCGCGAATAATGACGAGAAACCGGGATCTGGCGGCGCCACAGGCGGCGCGGTGTTCCTGCCGGCGCTGATCGTCGACCTGTTCCCGAACACGCCCGCCGGCGCGGCTCCGCAAACGCCCGCGCCGTCCAATGGAACATCGTCGTCGAATGGTTCCGGCAACACGCCGCCGCCAGCGCCGACGCCGAACGGACCCGTCGCGGTGCCTCAGGGCCTCAATCTGGCGGAGCCGCCGCGCGCGATTGCCGGCGAATTCGTGCCCGACGAAGTGCTGGTGACCGTCGACGGCGATGCTAGCGTGGTGCAGCAGATCGCCAATTCCTTCGGCCTGCAGGTGCGCTCGCAGCGCCAGTCGCGGCTGCTCGGCACCACGCTGGTGCGCTTCGGCATCACCGACGGGCGGCCCGTCGGCGTGGTGCTGGCGCAGCTTGCCGCGGACGGGCGCACGCAGCGCCGCGAACCGAACCACATCTACACGCTTCAGCAAGTGGCCGGTGTCGTGAATTACGCCTTCGACCGCATCGCGCTCGATTCAAAACAGGCGAGCGGCGAGAATGTGCGCGTCGCCGTCATCGACACCGGCATTGACGACACCAATCCGGCGCTCGCCGGCGTCATCGCCGAGCAATACGACGCGATGCCCAACGTGCCGATCGAGAAGCGCGACCACGGCACCTCGGTCGACGGGCTGATCGCCGGCGTCGGCCCGCTGGAAGGCATGGCGCCGGGCGCCAGGATCTATCACGCGCGCGCCTTCGAAGGCGGCAAGTCGACCATGGATGTCATCCTGTCGGCGCTGGACTGGGCCGCCGAACAGGACGCACGCATCATCAATATGAGCTTCGTCGGGCCGAAGAACGACCTGCTCGGCACCGCCTGCCGTAACGCCCGGGCGCTCGGCATCGTGCTGGTCGCGGCCGCCGGCAACAACGGGCCGAAGGCGCCCTATGGCTATCCGGCCGCCTTCGACGGCGTCATCGCCGTCACCGCCACCGACGCCAAGGACGGGCTGATGCCGCAGGCCAATCGCGGCGCGTATGTGTTCATCTCGGCGCCAGGCGTCGAGATGGTGGCGCCGAGCGGCGCCGGCTCCGACGTGGTGACTGGCACCTCCTTCGCCGCCGCGATCGTGTCCGGCGCCATCGCCAATCTGATCCATGCAGCGCCCGACCGTTCGGCCGACGAGATCGAGAAGGCGCTGGCGGCAACGGCCAAGGATCTCGGGCCCAAGGGGCGGGACAATGATTTTGGCTATGGGCTGATCGATACGAAAGCGGCTGAGACGGCGAAGGAGTGAATCCGGGCAGTCGACGGACTGTTGCCGACTGCGCGCGACCGGTTCAAAGAGCCGGACCTAGCCGGACAGGGCTTCCATCATAGAAGCGCGGCAGCCGAAAGCGACCGAGATCGTGCCCGGTTTCGTTTCCCTGGATCATGTCGGAGACGACGCGGCCTATGCCAGGCCCGATGCCGAACCCGTGGCCGCTCATTCCGGTTGCGACGAAAAGACCGCCGATCGCCTGGACCTGATCCACCGCGGGGACGACGTCGGGCATTGCGTCGATCATGCCGCCCCAGCCGACCTTCAAGCGAACTTTATCGAACTGTGGAAACAGGCGTTTGAAATTGCGCTCGATCGAACGAAGCTTTGCCGGCTCAGGGGCTGGGTTGAGCACCCGCATTCTCTCGAAAGGACTCGCGGAATCCGGCGCCCAATCGCGCGGGGTCGACCAGCCATCGGGGTAGCCCGATGGAGCGAACGGGAAATAGCGCGTTCCGAACGGATTGTCCCTGAGGGCGGGAAGATATTGGGTGGCGTGCCGGAATGCGTCTGGCCCCAGGTAAAGCAAGTGGCTGCCGCCTGCGGCGAGCGTGTATCCGCCATCCTGCCTGCGCCGGAAAGCGATGTGGTCGTCGGCCGCCGCACCTGAATAGACCTCAGGCATGGGTTCTGTGGCAGCTGTGGTCACCCTGACGCTGAGCTGGGGGATGGCCACGCCGTGTCTTCGCAAGAAGAGGGATGACCAGGCGCCGCCCGCGACCAACACGGTGGAGGCCCCGATATATCCCGCCTCGGTCCACACGCCTTTGACCCTGCCGGCCGAGAGTTCGAGGGTCCGCGCGGCGCAATTCTCGACGATCCTGGCGCCTTTTCGAACGGCAAGCCGCGCTAACGCCGGCACCGCCAACCAAGGTTCCGCGCGCATATCGGAGGGCGTCGTGATCGCGCCCTTGAACTTGCGCGACATGCCGCTGATGAGTTTTGCGGTTTCGTCGGCGTCCAGAAGGCGCGTGTCGAGCTCATGGATCGCGGCGATCCTCATGAATTCTTCGAACTTGGCCATGTCCTTGTCGGCATTCGCCAGGTAGGTCACGCCTGTCTGGTTCAACCCGATGTCTTCGCCGCATTCCTCGGCCAGTTGCCGCCACAGGCGGGAAGCCTCGATGACAATCGGCAGTTCATCCGCGTCTCGTCCCTGCTTTCTGATCCACCCCCAGTTTCGCGAGGACTGTTCAGCCGCGACGCGGCCTTTTTCCAGCAGCGTCACCGGAATGTTCCGGGCCGCGAGGAAAAGGGCCGTCGTTACGCCGATAATACCGCCACCGACGATCACCACTTCTGAAGTGTTCGGCGGAGGACCAGGGTATTGGATTGGATCCGCTTCGGTGAACGGGAATGTGGGCAATGGCGCACTCTGAGGAGCTGGTTGACGGTTCTGGCTTACCGTTTGTCACCGTCCAAGATCAGGAGCAGCCGAAGGCGGACCGTTGTCCCACGACAGCAAAAACAGCCCAGAAGGAGGCGGTCAGCGAAGTCGTCGGATCATGACCCACATCGGCGCCCAAGTGGCTTATCTCGCGAATGTCGCAGAGCGCTCAACCCTAAGCGCAACCTCGATGTTAGGCTCCAATGAGTATCACATCTATTGTTGTTTCCCACGTAGGCGAACCAAAGCTGTTGGAAGAGAGTTGAGAAATAAAACCAGACAAACACAGAGAAGTACGATGTCTTTGTAGAGAAACTCTCCAGCTAGATTCCACGCAATGGGATCGGTGGAGATGCTCCATACGACAACACCAGGTGTCGTAAAGAAAAATGACCAAGTGATAAAAAACGCGCCAACCCCGATCAATGCGCCCAGGGCAGACAAGACGGGCACAAAAGCCCCCAAGGCGAGAAGAACGGCTGTCGCCAACTCGATGCAACCCAGAAGATAGGCCTCGCCTCTGATTCCAAAAATCTGGAGCCAAGAAACGAACGGACTGTGTGAGATGTATAGAACGATCCCTTGCGCCGCTTGCGGTGTGAACTTCTGAATGCCGAACGACACGAAAATCAGTACCATTACCCACCTGAGGATGGCGAGCGGCCAATAAGAGCCGAAGCCTGTCTCAGCGATATTGAACTCTCTGTGCATGCCGTGTCCTTTGCCGGAAGCGATATGTCATACCAAGGAGCGGCAGCCGGCCGTGGGTTTGGCAAGCTGTCGGCTCTTGAGGGCCGTCCAGCTTACTTCGTCGGTAGCGAAATTTCGTTACATCCCAAACTCGAAGAAATGGGGTCCGCCCTTATCGGCATTATAGACCATCCCGGTGACTGCTCGTTTGAGAGCTGATTGGCATTTCGGATAGTTCTGCTCTCGCGAAATTGAGAGAACGAGCGTCACGAAAGCGACCCGACGACTGAAATGAGGCGCAAAGCTGCCGCTCGCAGTTCGGGGCGGACGTCGGCTCACTTGCGTCATTCGAGCGTTTGAATTCGCTCCCTATACCGGCGCCCCAGCCACCGATCCCCGCACCACCAGATCCACCGGCCAGACCTCGCCGCGAGCCCCTTCCTCCAGCCCTGATATCCGCGCCGCCAGGCGCTCGGCGACACGCGCGCCGGCAAGCCGGATCGAGGAGCGCGTGGTCGACAGCGGCACCGGGAAATTCTCCGGCCGCAGCCAGGGGAAGACGTCGTCATGGGCGACCAGCGACAGGTCGCCCGGAATTGTGAGACCCAGATCGCGCACGGCGCGCACGACGCCCAGCGCCATGATCAGGCTGGAGCAGACGATCGCCGTCGGCGGCTCAGCCTCCTCGAGCAGGCGGCGGGCGGCGCGATAGCCGTTCTCCTCGGTCATCGCCACCGAACGGATGTGGCGTTCGCCGAGCGTCAGCCCGCTTGCGGCAAGCGCCCGGCGCACGCCGCGCTCGCGGTGGATGGCGAAGGTCTCGCGGTCGTTGCCGTTGATCAGCGCCAGGCGCTTGTGGCCGAGTTGGATCAGCAGTCTCGACGCTTCGTGGAAGGCGCCCTCATTGTCGATGTCGAGATAGGGATAGTCGAAGTCGAAACCTTCGCTGCGGCCATGGACGAGGAAAGGGATGCCCAGCGTGTTGACCAGCGCCAGCCGCTTGTCGGCCGGCCGCGGCGAGGACAGGTAGACGGCGTCGACCTGGCGGTTGGCGACGATGCGTCGGTAGGTCGTTTCTTCGTCGTCGGCATCGGCAGGCGAAAGCACGAGGTCGAGCTCGTGCGCGCGGGCATAGTCGCCAAGGCCGGAGAGGAATTCGACGAAGTGCGGGTCGATGTCGACGGCGGCGCCCGTCGGCAGCACATAGCCGATCATTCCCGACTTGCCGGTGGCGAGCCGGCGCGCACTGGGGTTCGGCCGGTAGCCATGGCGCTTGGCCGCATCCATCACCCGGCGCCGGGTTTCCTCATTCACCTCGGGATAGCCGTTCAACGCCCGGCTCACCGTGGTCTGCGAGAGTGACAGCATATGCGAGAGTTGCTTGAGGTTCATCGGAGGCCTCCAGCCTCAAAGCGCTTTCAAATTGAATCGATCCGATGAGTGTTGGCGAGATCGCCAAGCATGATGACCTTAGAGGGCCCTAGGCGCCGTTTGAAGCAAAAATTGCTGCTGCGGCCCAAAAAACTATGCTGCAGTGCACCTTTCTCACTCTAATCCCGAGAGATTTAAATCGATTTACAAACTCTCCCACTTGACTCTCGAGCAATTCAATGGCGAGATCAAAATAGCCAAAGCGCTTTGGAAGTCTCTTCGAAAGGTTGCGGTTGCCCTTTCGCTGAGTCACAGTTCCGCGGGCGTCGGCGGACGAAATGGAGGTTTCGTCCTGTTTGTGACCACTGGGAGGACTTGCGATGAAGAAAATGCTTCTCTTGGGTGCGGCGTTTGCGGCACTCACCCTCAGCCTGCCGGCGCAAGCCGAACTGAAGTTCAAGCCGGGCGAGGATCTGAAGTTTCACTGGGCGAACTACGACGACCTCAAAAAGGTCGATCTCAAGGGCGAGACGCTGACGATCTTCGGGCCGTGGCGCGGCGAGGACGAGACGCTTGTGCGTTCGGTTCTCGACTATTTCGCCGAGGCCACCGGCGCGGAGGTGAAATATTCCTCGTCCGAGAACTATGAGCAGCAGATCGTCATCGACACCCAGGCCGGCAGCCCGCCCAACATCGCCGTCCTGCCGCAGCCCGGCCTCATACAGGATCTTGCTTCCAAGGGCGTGCTGACCCCGCTGGGCGACGACGTCGCCGCCTGGATCAAGGAAAACTACGCCGCCGGCGACTCCTGGGCCAAGCTCGGCACCTATAATGGCAAGGACGGCAAGCCCGGCTTCTACGCCTTCCCCTACAAGATCGACGTGAAGGGGCTGGTCTGGTACTCGCCCGACAATTTCGACGAGGCCGGCTACAAGGTGCCGAAAACCCAGGAAGAACTCGCCGACCTCGAAAAGAAGATCATCGCCGACGGCGGCAAGCCCTGGTGCATCGGGCTCGGTTCCGGCGGCGCCACCGGCTGGCCGGCGACCGACTGGGTCGAGGACATCATGCTGAGAACCCAGCCGCCGGAAGTCTACGACAAGTGGGTGAAGAACGAGATTCCGTTCACCGACCCGTCCGTGGTCAGCGCCATCGACATCTTCGGCAAGATCGCCACCGACGACAAGATGGTGGACGGCGGCGCCAAGGCGGTCGCGGCGACCGACTTCCGCGACAGCCCGAAGGGCCTCTTCACCGTGCCGCCCAAGTGCTACATGCACCATCAGGCATCGTTCATCCCCTCCTTCTTCCCGGAAAACGTGAAGCTCGGCCAGGACGCGGACTTCTTCCCCTACCCGCCTTACGCCTCCAAGCCGGAACTGGGCACGCCGCTGGAAGTGGCCGGCACGCTGGTGATGATCACCAAGGATTCCAAGGCCTCGCGCGAGTTCATCAAATTCCTCGAGATGCCGCTCGCGCATGAATTGTGGATGGCGCAGAAGAGCTTCGTCACCCCCTTCAAGGCAGCCAATAAGGATGCCTATGGCAGCGACGCGCTGAAGAAGCAGGGCGAGATCCTGGTCGGCGCCACGACTGTCCGCTTCGACGGGTCCGACCTGATGCCCGGCAAGGTCGGCGCGGGCTCGTTCTGGACCGGCATGATCGACCTGGTCGGCGGCAAGTCCGCGCAGGACGTCGCCGCCGACATCCAGAAAAGCTGGGATGCCATCAAGTAAGCATCCTGAAATCCTCCTAATCCTCCACCTGGATCCGGGCCACGGCCCGGATCCGACCGGCGGTCAACGCCGGAAGCCTTCGCGTTTCGATTGTTCCGAATAACCGAAAGTCGGCGCATCCGATCGCCAGCCCTGGCTGGCCGGTCATGCGCAGGGAGAGGGATCCATGGCGACTCAGATTTTCTCGGCCATATTCGTCATCATCATCGGCGTCGGCGGCTGTGTCGCCTATTTCTGGGGCGCCAACAAACTGCTCGATCTCGTCTTCCCGTCACGCGGCGTCTCGGGCACCGCCGCCGTCGACAATTTGCGCCGGCAGGGACTGGTGCGGCCCTGGCTGTTCGTCGGCCCGGCGATGATCATCCTTACCATCTATCTGATCTACCCGGTCATCGAGACGCTGAGGCTCTCCTTCCTCGATCGCGGCGGCGAGAATTTCGTCGGCCTCGCCAATTATGAATGGGCGCTCGGCGATCACGATTTCCGCAATTCGATCCTGAACAATGTGCTTTGGCTGGCGGTGGTGCCGGCGGCCTGCACCTTCCTTGGGCTGATCATCGCCGTGCTCACCGACAAGATCTGGTGGGGCACGATCGCCAAGAGCCTGATCTTCCTGCCTCTCGCCATCTCCTTCGTCGGCGCCAGCGTGATCTGGAAGTTCATCTACGAGTATCGCGGCGAGGGCCAGGTGCAGATCGGCCTGCTCAACGCCATCATCCAGTATTTCGGCGGCCAGCCGCAGGTGTGGATATCGTTGCCGTTCTGGAACAATTTCTTCCTGATGATCATCCTGGTCTGGATCCAGACCGGCTTTGCGATGGTCATCCTGTCGTCGGCGCTGCGCGGCATTCCGGAAGAGACATTGGAAGCGGCCGTGATCGACGGCGCCAACCCGTTCCAGATCTTCTGGAAGATCATGGTGCCGCAAATCTGGGGCACGATCGCTGTGGTGTGGACCACCATCACCATCCTGGTGCTGAAAGTGTTCGACATCGTGCTGACCATGACCAACGGCCAATGGAACAGCCAGGTGCTCGCCAATCTGATGTTCGACTGGATGTTCCGCGGCGGCGGCGACTTCGGCCGCGGCGCCACGATCGCCATCATCATCATGATCGCGGTCATCCCGATCATGGTCTGGAACATCCGCCAGGCCAACAAAGAGACGGGAGGGCACTGAGATGGCCGCCAAGACCGGAAAATCCTTCGCCGGCCGTTTCGGCGTCCACATCGCCGTGCTCGTCTTCGTGGTGATCTGGACCATTCCCACGCTCGGCATTCTCGTCTCGTCGCTGCGCGACAAGGACCAGATCGTCGCCGCCGGCTGGTGGAACTCCTTTGCCAGTTCCAGCCAGAGCGAGGCCGGGCGGCTTCCCGCGGCGTCGGCGCAAACCCAGAAGGACGGCAAATACGTCATCGAGGGCAACATCTTCGGCGACGGGCCCAAGCGTGAGATCAGCGCCTTCGGCGTGAAGTCGTCCGCGCCGACGCAGTACAAGGCCGGGACGGTTGCCGAGCTCAATGATGGCACCACCTTGCAGATGAACGCCGACGGCACGTTTATCCTTTCCTCGGTGAAAGCCTTCGAGGGCGACCGCGGCCAACGCGTCTATTTCGCCTCCTCCGCGCCGCCGAAATTCACCACGGACAACTACGATGCCGTGCTGTTTTCCGAAGGCATCGGCCGCTCGTTCATGAACTCGCTGACGGTGACCATCCCGGCAACGATCATCCCCATCCTCATCGCAGCCTTCGCGGCCTATGCATTGGCCTGGATGCGCTTTCCGGGCCGGGCGCTGCTGATTGCCGTCATCATCGGCCTGCTGGTCGTGCCGCTGCAGATGTCGCTGATTCCGCTGCTCAAGCTCTACAACGGCGTCGGCACCTTCTTCGGCGTGCCATCCAAGACCTATCTCGGCATCTGGCTGGCGCATACCGGCTTCGGCCTGCCCTTCGCCATCTACCTGCTCAGGAGCTACATTGCCGGCCTGCCGCGCGAGATCATGGAATCGGCGCGCATCGACGGCGCCAGCGACTTCGAGATCTTCGTCAAGATCGTGCTGCCGCTGTCCTTCCCGGTGCTTGCCTCCTTCGCCATCTTCCAGTTCCTGTGGGTATGGAACGATCTCCTGGTGGCGATGGTTTTCCTCGGCACGGCACCCGATCAGATCGTGCTGACGGCCAAGCTCAACGCGCTGCTCGGCTCGCGCGGCGGCAACTGGGAGATCCTGACGACATCGGCGTTCATCACCATCATCGTGCCGCTGATCGTGTTCTTCTCGCTGCAGCGCTATTTCGTCCGCGGGCTGCTTGCCGGCTCGGTGAAAGGAGGTTGAAGACATGCAATCGGCTTTGAAGGCGACTTCGAGACCAGACCCCGCCGTCGACCGCGACTGGTGGCGGGGCGCGGTGATCTACCAGATCTATCCGCGCTCCTACCAGGACTCCAACGACGACGGCATCGGCGACCTGAAGGGCATCGTGCGGCGCCTGCCCTACATCGCTTCGCTCGGCGTCGATGCCATCTGGATCTCGCCCTTCTTCAAATCGCCGATGAAGGATTTCGGCTACGACGTGTCGGATTATTGCGACGTCGACCCGATGTTCGGAACGCTCGCCGATTTCGACGCGCTGGTGACGGAAGCCCATCGGCTGGGCCTCAAGGTGATGATCGACGAGGTGCTGTCGCACACCGCCGACATCCACCCCTGGTTCAAGGAAAGCCGCTCCAGCCGTAACAATCCGAAAGCCGACTGGTATGTATGGGCGGACGCAAAACCCGACGGCACGCCGCCCAACAACTGGCTGTCGATCTTCGGCGGCTCGGCCTGGCAGTGGGACACCAGCCGCCAGCAATATTACATGCACAATTTCCTGGCCGAGCAGCCGGACCTCAACTTTCACAACCGGCAAGTCCAGGATGCGCTGCTCGATATCACCCGCTTCTGGCTGGAGCGCGGCGTCGACGGCTTTCGCCTCGACACGATCAATTTCTACTTCCACAGCCAGGGACTGGAGGACAATCCGCCGCTGCCGCCGGAACAGCGCAACGACCAGACGGCGCCGGCGGTCAATCCCTACAACTACCAGGACCATCTCTACGACAAGAGCCGGCCGGAGAACCTCGGCTTCCTGGAGCGCTTCCGCGCGCTTCTCGACGAATATCCGGCGCAGGCCGCCGTCGGCGAGGTGGGCGATTCCCAGCGCGGCCTGGAAGTGGTCGCCGCCTATACCGCCGACGGCAAGCGGGTGCATATGTGCTATTCCTTCGACTTCCTGGCGCCGGAGAAGATCAGCGCGGCGAAAGTGCGCGCGGTGCTGGAGGCCTTCGGCACGGTCGCCAGCGACGGCTGGTCGTGCTGGGCCTTCTCCAATCATGACGTGATGCGGGTCGCCTCGCGCTGGGCCGCCAACGAGGCGGATCCGCCCGGCTATCTGAAGGTGATCTCGGCGCTTCTGATGTCGCTGCGCGGCTCGGTGTGCATCTATCAAGGCGAAGAGCTCGGCCTTGGCGAAGCGGAGCTGAAGTTCGAAGACCTGCAAGACCCCTACGGCATCCGGTTCTGGCCGGAGTTCAAGGGCCGCGACGGCTGCCGCACGCCGATGGTGTGGGACGCGGCCGCCAAGAATGGCGGTTTCTCGACCGCCAAGCCGTGGCTGCCGGTGCCGGGCAA
Source organism: Mesorhizobium sp. B3-1-6 (assembly GCF_006439555.1). Taxonomy (NCBI): domain Bacteria; kingdom Pseudomonadati; phylum Pseudomonadota; class Alphaproteobacteria; order Hyphomicrobiales; family Phyllobacteriaceae; genus Mesorhizobium; species Mesorhizobium sp. B3-1-6. The sequence goes on from NZ_VFTM01000034.1 coordinate 45,382, forward strand.
GCACCTGTCGCAGGCCGTCAACGTGCAACAGGGCGACGCAAGCTCGCTGCTCGAACATTACCGCCGCTTCCTCGCCTTCCGGCGCCAGCATCCGGCGCTGGCCAAGGGCGACATCGACTTTATCGAAAGCCATGGCGACACCGTCGCCTTCACGCGCCGCGAAGGTAACGAGCGGATCGTCTGCGCCTTCAACCTCGGCGGCAAGCCCGCCGAGGTCGATCTCGGCCATGGCTCGCTGCAGCCCTTGCCGGGGCACGGCTTTTCGGCACAGACTGGCACCGGGCCGGTCCGCCTCGGCGGCTACGGCGCCTGGTTCGGGCGTATCGACTGAACATTGCAACGGAAATCATTGGGAGGAGAAAACATGGCCGATGTCACGCTGAACCAGGTGAAGAAATCATACGGCAACCTCAACATTCTCCACGGCATCGACCTCGACATCAAATCGGGCGAGTTCATCGTCTTCGTCGGGCCATCGGGTTGCGGCAAATCCACCTTGCTGCGGTCGATCGCCGGCCTCGAGGAGATCACCTCGGGTGAGCTGAAGATCGACGGCGAGGTGGTGAACGACGTGCCGCCGTCGAAGCGGGGCATCGCCATGGTGTTCCAGTCCTATGCGCTCTATCCGCATATGACGGTCTACGACAACATGGCCTTCTCGATGAAGATCGGCAAGGAAAGCAAGGCCGAGATCGACAAGCGCGTGCGCCAGGCGGCGGAGATCCTGCAGCTGACCAAATATCTCGACCGCCTGCCCAAGGCGATGTCGGGCGGCCAGCGCCAGCGCGTCGCCATCGGCCGCGCCATCGTGCGCAACCCGAAGGTGTTCCTGTTCGACGAGCCGCTGTCGAACCTCGACGCCGCGCTTCGCGTCGCCACCCGCATCGAGATCGCCAAGCTCAAGGAATCGATGCCGAACACCACCATGATCTACGTCACGCACGACCAGGTCGAGGCGATGACGCTGGCGGACCGCATCGTGGTGCTGAAGGAAGGTTATATCGAACAGGTCGGCACGCCGATGGAGCTCTACAAGCGTCCGGGCAATTTGTTCGTCGCCCAGTTCATCGGCTCGCCGGCAATGAACATATTGCCGGCAAAGATCGAGAAGGCCGGCAATCCAACGGTGGTCAGCCATGTCGGCGGCCGCAAGGCGACGGTGCCGATCGCGACGCCGGCCTCGGCGAATGGCGCCGCGGTCAGCTTCGGCGTGCGGCCGGAGTATCTCGCGATCGCGACCGGCGCGGACTATCTGTTCGAAGGCAAGGTCGACTATATCGAGCAACTTGGCGAGGTTCAGCTCGTTTATGTCGATATCGGCCGCACCGACCTGCCGCTGGTGACCAAGCTGCCAGGCAATGTCGAGGTCAAGCGCGGCGAGACCCTGCGGCTCAATGCCAGCGGCGGCGATCTGCACATCTTCGACGCCGACGGCCATTCCTTCACGCTGCATCGCGAGGAAGCAAAGGCTGCCTGACGGTTAGCCGCTCCGGCTGACGCATAGCCGTTGCGGAAAAGAAGAACGGCGGGCCAAGGCCCGCCGTTCTTCGTTCGTATATCGTCTAAAGTTGTTAGCGGCCGAAGAGGCTACGGTCGCTGCCCTGAGGGGCCGACTTGTGAACGTCGTTCGACGAGTTCAACAGCTTGTAGACCGTCGAGTCGGTATTGATCGACGACGTGCGCGTGGTGTCGACGGCGGGAGCCGGCTGACTGGCGCCTACGTTACCGGTATGGCCGCTCTCCGCGGCAAAAGCAGCGCCGGAAACGGCCAACAGGGCGGCCGTGGCAAGAACGATCTTCTTCATTTCAGTGCTCCTGAATCTTGTGATCCGACCGATGCGGCGGGCGAGCCCGCCGCCGGTTCAAGGTCGGTTGTTAGTTGTTGCCGAACAGGTTGTGGTCGGCGCCCGTCGTGGCAGGCTGCTGAGTGGCCGGCGCAGGCTGGTGGACCGAAGCCGTGTAGGAAGAGTCGACCTTGGCGGCCGTCTGATTGGCTTCGTTCGGGTTGTAATGGTCGCTACCAGCGAAGGCGCTGCCAGAAATTGCCAGAAGGGCTGCGGCAGTGAGAACAATCTTTTTCATTTTTACTACTCCAGTATCTTAAGTCAGTCCGTCTAGCGGCGTGTCTTGGGAATGAAATCGCGTCGTTCGGACAACGCTGATTTGGGTGAACCGACTGCCGGATTCCAATCACGAAGTTTTTCCGTCTGGACCATGAATCCGCATCTTGAAGTTTTCATAAGCATGCCTATGACTTTATTTTTATTGAATAAAATCAATATTTTATTCCAATTTGGCGGTTGGCTCACCAAATGTATCGGAGCACCGGCGTTCACACTGTCCTGCACGCACCGTCAACAGAAACGAACCGTTCAGTTCGATTTTAGAATCCCCTAATAGTCACTTTTCGATACTATTAACCATTCTACCGCCGTTCCAAGGGCCGATTCGGCCCGCATCGGGCCCGTGTTCCGACCGAAGGCCAAAAGCGGTGTTCGTGCCGAAAGCGCCGCGGCTGCCCCTTGTCGACGCTCGAGATCGAGACTCGAACCGCGAACTAAACCCCGAAAGGTCGCGGTGGCGCCGGCACGCCCTGCCTTGCAAAGCAAGGACCGAGTGTTTACAGGCGTTGTCCAGGGGTCAGGCAACGATACCGGCAGCCGCCGGCTGGAATTGCAGCGGGGTCCACGACATGCCTCTTTCCGACGTCTATGCCGTTGCGAGCAAGGACATTGTCTTCGAATCCTTCGACGGCGAGGCTGTCGTGCTCGACCTCTCCAACGGCAAGTATTTCGGCTTCTCCGATTCCGGCAGCAAGGTATGGCAGGCGCTGGCCTCGGGTGTCGGTACCGAGGCGCTGATCCGATCGGCGGCGTGCGCTGCCAGGATCGACGCCGCCGCGCTCGAGTCCTTCATTGGGCAGTTGGTCGAGTTTGGGCTGCTGTCGCCTTCCGGCGCAACGCCGCTGCCCTCTTCCGACGATTTGCCGGCGGCGCTGGCGGCGGCGCGCGAGCCGCTCAATGTCAGCGTCCATGACGATCTTGCCGACCTCATCACCGTCGATCCGATCCACGAAGTCGAGGAACCGCTCGGCTGGCCGGCCGTCAAGCAGGTTTCCTGAGCGACCGGCGAAGGGCGAGGTCAGCTGGAACAGACCATGCCACGCGTCACGCTCGAGACCCTGCCGAACTACGCCCGCTTCCTCCTCGCCGCCGCCGAGAGCGCGGCCGGGCAATTCCCGGTCCAGCGGACTGTCCGCCTGCCAGGGCTGGAATTGATCGCGCATCTCGAGCCCGGCGCGCTCGCGGATGCCCTTGGCCAGGCTTTCATCGAAGCCGGCGGCGATCCGCGGGACTCCCGCCAATGCCATGTCTTCATCGGCCATCCAGGCGTCGGCGGCATGCCGGTGCCGGCACGCTGGGGCGATGCGCATTTCACCGAACACGGCTTTGCCCAGAAACTCGCCGAGGCGGGGCTGCGCGGCCATCATTACCATGATCTGGATTTCTGGCAGGTCTACGACCCCGACCGACGGATCGGCGTCCAGCTGATGCGGTCCCCCGACGCGTTTCCGCCCTGGGAGCAAGGGGCGCCGCTGCGCGCCTTCCTGCATTGGGAATACGCCGCAGGCGGCATGCGCCTTGCCCATGCCGGCACGCTGGGCCTCGATGGCAAGGGCGTGCTGCTGGCCGGCGCCGGGGGCGCGGGAAAATCCGGAACCGTCGTTGCGGGACTGCTCAACGGGCTGGACAGCGTCGGCGACGACTATGTGCTGATCGACCTTTCCGGCGGCGTGACCGCGCGACCGCTGTTTTCGATCCTGAAACAGGATCCGCACGGTTTCGCCCGGCTCGGGCTGGGAAGGCGGCTGGGAACCGGCCGACCGCTCAACTGGCAAGGCAAGCATGCCTTTCACATTAACGAGATCGCGCCTCGGCCAGTACGCGCGAGTCTGGACATTTCCGCGTTGATGGTGCCACATGTCAGTGGCGGAAAGACGAGTTCGATCGCACCGATTTCGCGCAAGGATGCGCTCATCGCGCTGGCGCCCTCCGGCATTGCCCAGATGCCCGGGGAGCGGGAAAGCGGGTTTCGCTTCTTCAGCGATCTCACACGCTTGCTGCCATGCTACCGGCTTTACCTCGGGACGCATCCGGAGGAGATCGCCGGCACGATTGCGGATTTCCTTGCGCGGGCGCCCGATGAAGCTGAGCGTGATCATGCCGGTCTATAACCGCGAGCGCTTCGTCGTCCCGGCCCTGCGCTCGCTGCTGCGGCAGCGCGACGCCGTCGACCTCGACATCATCGTGATCGACGACGGCTCGACGGACGGGTCGGCCGAGGCGGTTCGCGCGATGATGGACGAGAACGCCTGCATACGCCTGTTCCAACACGCTCATATGGGTGTTGCCCGAGCCCGTAATGCCGGTCTGCGGCAATTGCCGGCGGACGCCGGCTTCGTGTCCTTCCTCGATTCCGACGATATTTCCCTTCCCGGCCGTTTCGAGGCCGACCTCGCTCATTTCGAAACGCATCCCGGCCTCGATCTGACCTACTCGCTAATGACGCTGGTCGACCGGATCGACGACGAGACGTTGGAGCCGGCCGCGAACAGCCATATCTTGACGCTTCGCGGGCTCTCGCTGTGCACCGCCCTGTTCGGCCGGGCGCTTGTCGATCGCATCGGCTGGTTCGACGAGGAGTTCGAGTTGTCAGAGGACACAGACTATCTGCTGCGCGTCTTCGAAACGGGTCCCCGTTACGAGCTGCTGGACAACGTCGCGATCTACTACCGGCGTCATGCAGGGAACGCGACACGGCAAAATGACGGCAGGCTCCGCGACCATCTGCGGGCGATCCACAAAGCGATGCGGCGGCGCAGGGCGGATCCGTCGCTGCGCGAGGCTCCGGGCATTTTCGAGTATAAGAGCCCACCCAGCTGGCAGGGTATGTGATGGACGCCGGGGGGCTGGACCACACAAGACAGTTCGGGGGTCACGGATGAAGCTCTCCGTGATCATGCCGGTTCACAACCGCGAGACTTACGTCGGCGCAGCACTCCGCTCGCTGCTAAGACAGCGCGACGCCGCCGATCTCGACATCGTCGTGATCGACGACGGCTCGACCGACGGTTCGGCTCAAGCCGTGCGCGCGATGATGGACGAAGCATCCTGCATCCGGCTGTTTCAGCAAGAGAACATGGGCGTGACCCGGGCGCGCAACAGCGGACTGAGACAGCTCGAGCCGGAGGCAGAGCTGGTGTCCTTTCTGGATTCCGACGACATCTCGCCAGCCGGGCGCTTCGCCGCCGACATAGAGCTTTTCCGGAAGGATCCCGCTCTCGATCTTACCTATTCCAGGATGATGCTGGTCGACAGGATCGATGACCAGACGCTGGAGCCGGCGAAAGACTGCAACAGCATCACCATTCGCGGCATTCATCTGTCGGCCGCGATCTTCTCGCGCCGTTTGGTCGACCGGCTCGGCGATTTCGACGAGGACTTCGTCCAGGCCGAAGATACGGACTTTCTGCTGCGCAGCTTCGAGGTCGGCCCCCGATACCTGCTCCCGGACACGCTGGCGCTTTATTACCGGCGGCATGCCGGCAACATGACTAGGCAGGAAGACGTCCAGGCGCGCGAGTTCATGCGCGCGATCTACAAATCGATGAAGCGCCGCAGGGCCAACCCGTCGCTCAAGCCGATCGAAGGCATTTTCGAACTGAAGAAACTCGCGGACTGGCGGTTCATGTGATGAGCGGATACGGCGTCGTCATTCCGGCCTACAACGCCAGCGCCACGATCGCCGAGACGCTGCGATCAGTGGCGGCGCAGACGACGCGGCCCGAGCTGGTCGTGGTGGTCGACGACGGCTCGACCGATGATATTGCCACTGCTGTCGACGGCATCGACCTGCCGCTCAAGCTTTTGCACCAGGACAATGCCGGGCCGGGCAGCGCGACCACCCGCGGCATCGCCGCGCTGTCGACGCCCTTCATCGCCACGCTCGACGCCGACGACCTTTGGCTGCCCGGAAAGATCGCGGCGCAGCTTGCCCATCTCGAACGGCTTCCCGGGACATCGGGGGTCTTCACCCATATACGCAGTTTTCGCGACGGAGAGCCCGATGCGATGGCCCCGTCCGCAACGCCCGGCTGGTCGCGCTCGACGATGCTGATGCGCCGAGCGGCCGCGGAGAGCGTCGGACCGATGATCGACCCGCCGGGCGGCCGTGGCGAGATGATCGACTGGATCGCCCGGGCGCGGGAAAGCGGTTTTGTCCTCGACATGATGCCTGACATCCTGGCGCTGCGACGCATCAGGCCGGGAAGCCTGTCCTACGGGCGCGATACGGCACGCGACCGCGGCTACCTGGAAGTGGCACGGCTGGCCATGCTGCGACGGGCGCAAAGCAAGGCCAGCTCCAGCTGATGGCGAATATCCGTCGCATCGGCAAGCGTTTTCCAGACTATGGCTGGTCCTGGCCGACCGGCTCGCTCGACCAATTGCTCAAGGCAGCGCTTCTGCCCGACGAAGAGGCGGCGCGCCTTTGCGCCGAAAGGTGGCTGGACGAGAACGACATCGACCGTGTCTCCTTCCGGGAGCACCGGCTGCTTGCCGCTATTTCCGACAGGTTCGGGCGCAAGCTTGCCGGCCACGCCGCCCATCCGCGCCTCGTCGGCCTGCAGAAGATGCTGTGGACCAAGTCGCGCATGGCCATGCGCGAGGCGGAGCCGGCGTTGAAGGCAATGGTCGATGCCGGCTGCGCGGTTATGCTGATCAAGGGCGCCAGCCGCATCGCGCTCGACGCCGCCGCGCAGCGCGGGCGCGTGGCGCACGACATCGATATACTGGTGCGCCCCGACGATATGCAGCCGGCTTTCGATGTGCTGCGCGACCGCGGCTGGCAGATCGCCACCGGAGTTTCCTCGCAATATCTGCGCACAAGGCTGGCATCGCTGCGCTCGATGAATTTCTTCAAGGGCAATTACGGCGACATCGACCTGCATCAGCTCGCCTATGACGGCTCGCAGCAGAACGCCGAGGACGACCTCGCGATCTGGCGCCGCGCGATTGCCGCCAGGTTCAGCGACGTCAGCGTGGTCGTCCCCTCGCCCGCCGACCGCATCGCGCTCGCCATCGCGCATGGCGGCCTCGACGCGCATACGCATAGCGACTGGCTGGTCGACTGCACCGTGGCCATCGAAGGCGGCGATGTCGACTGGGCGCTATTCCTCGACGTCATCGCCAGGCGCGGTCTCGCCGTCGCCGCGGCGGTGGCGCTTTCCTACCTCGCGCTGGAGATCGGCATCGCGGTGCCGGAAGCCGTCCTGGCGCAGGTGGTGGGCATGGCCGACCGGCGCGGCGCGGCGCGCCTGTCATCCGTCCTGCAGGCCAAGCCGCGTACCGATTTCGGCGCGCTGACCTGGCTGTCGCGGGGGTTTGCGAAGCAGCTGCGCCTGCGGCGCAAGAAAGGCCGGCTGAAGCAGACCGAGCCGGACATCGTGTGGCGCGGCAAGTCCATGGCGGCGAAGGCAGCCGGCGGGCCTGCTGCATTTGTGCTCTCGCAAACCCTGGATGAGCCGCAGGGGGAAGCCGGCGAGATGATGCTCGATCTCGTCGTGCGCATCGTCGTTCCGCCGGTCAGGCGACGCATCGAAATGGAGATCAATGCGGGCGACCGGCATGTGGCCCGGCTGCGCTCGATGGCGATCAGCCGTTCCGGCGGCGAGCGGATGCTGCGCTTTCGCGGCAAGGTGAAGCTTGACCGGACGGGGCGGACCCTGGTGCTGGAGGCGCGGCCGTCACGGCAGTTTCGCGTCTGGGACAACGAGCAGGCCGTCGCCACCTATGGCGCGCTGCCTTTCCAGCTCGTTTCGGCAAGATTCTCCCGACCCGGCTGAGACGAGGCTCGCCTCAGACGCCATAACGCTCGGTGCGGATCAACCCCGCCGGAACGCCGGCGCCGATCAGCGCGTCGGCGGCGGCCGATACGAATGCATTCGAGCCGCAGACATAGGCGAGCCTCGGCGTCTTCGGCAGACGCTCGATGGCCTGCGCCATCATGCGGGCGTCGACGCGCCGGGAATAATCGGACGGTCGCCTCGCCGGCTCGCGGGTCAGCGTCAGCACCAGATCGAATCCGTCGCGACGATCGTCGAGGCCGACCAGCTCGTTGCGGAAAATCACCTCGTCCCAGACCCGCGCCGAGAACACCAGCGCGACGGGCACCGCATTGTTGCGCAGCGTGCGATGGCGCAGCATCGCCATCAGCGGCACGACGCCCGAGCCGCCGCCGACCAGAAGGATCGGCCCGCCGTCGCTCTCCTCCCAGATGAAATGGCCGCCCAGCGGCCCGCGCAGCTCGATCTCGTCGCCGACTGCCGCCACGTCGTGGAAGAAGGGCGAGACCTCGCCGTCGTCGAGCCGTTCGATCGCGAGCTCGATGCCGTCACCTGTTTCCGGTGCCGAAGCGATGGAATAGGAGCGGCGCGCCTGATAGCCGTCCGGCGCCGTCAGCCTGATGTCGACATGCTGCCCTGCAAGATGGGCGAAGGGCCGCGACGGCTGGAACCAGAAGCTGGTGACGCGCGGCGTGCGCTTTTCGATGCGGGCGATCGTGGCTGCCTGCCAGGGCGATTGCGGCGACGGCTCGGCGGTCATCGATTGCTGCTCACAGATCGCCCCTCACGGGTCACTGGAATAGCGCTGCTCGCGCCAGGGATCGCCATACATGTGATAGCCGCGCAGCTCCCAGAAGCCCGGCTCGTCGCGTTCGGTGAACTGCAGCCCGTTCACCCATTTGGCCGATTTCCAGAAATAGAGATGCGGCACCAGGAGCCGCGCCGGCCCGCCATGATCTGATGTGATCGGCTTGCCCTCATAGAGCAGCGCCACCATCGCCTTGCCGGTGACGAGGTCCTTGGTCGGGACATTGGTGGAATAGCCGTCGAAGGACAGCGCCAGCGTATAGGCGGTCGGCGGCTCGATGCCGGCGTCGGCAAGGATGTCGTCGATCATCACGCCTTGCCACGGCGTGTTGAACTTGGTCCAGGCCGTCACGCAATGGATGTCGCGCGTCACCTTGCTCTGCGGCAGTGCGTTGAATTCGGCCCAGTTCCATTTCTTGATCGGCCGCGGCCCCTGCTTGAGGGTGAAGGACCAGTCCTCGGCGCGCACCCGCGGCGTCGGCCCGGCCGACAGAACCGGGAAACCCTGCTCAAGATACTGGCCGGGCGGAATGCGCGCGTCGGTGTCGGAAGGAGGACGCCGTCCGGAAAAGAAACCACGCGTAACCATCGAGACATCTCCTGCGCCGGCAGAAACGATCGGCGCAGTGTTCTCGAAGATATCGCCACGGGCAACAGGAATCTCGGCGACCTGCCGGTTTCCGGCAGGTCGCCATGATTGTCAGCCGGCAGCGAAAGGCACCGCCACGAAGATCTGCGCGTCACCGCGATCGATCAGCAAAAGCACCGACTTCTTGCCGGACTTGCCTGCCTCGGCGATCGCCTGGTTGGCTTGCCTGGCGGTCTTCACCGGCATCTGGTCGACGCCGACGATGACATCGCCGGGCTGGATGCCGGCGACCGAAGCCGCCTTGTCCGGATTGACCCGCTCGACCACCGCGCCGCGCTGGTTGCCGGCAAGGTTGAGCTGGTCGCGAATATCGGGCGTGAGGTCGGTCAGGCCGAGGCCAAGCGAGGGAACGCGCAAGCCCTGTTCGGCCGACGGGCTGCGGCCTTCATTGCCGTTCGACGCCGTCTTCTGATCGTCAGCGTTGCGGCCGACATCGGCGGAAATCTGCATCGCCTTGCCCTTGCGCCAGACATCGAGCGTTTCCTTGGCGCCCGGCGACACGTCGGCGACGGCGCGCGACAGATCCTTCGGATCCTTGATCTCCTGGCCGCCGAAGCCGGTGATGACGTCGCCGGTCTCGATGCCCGCCTTGGCAGCCGGCGACCCGTCGGTGACCTGGGAAACCAGCGCGCCGCCCGGATGATCGAGGCCGATGGCGCTGGCGACATCCTGAGTGACCGGCTGGATCTGCACGCCGAGATAGCCATACTCGATGTCACCGCCCTTCATCAGCTTGGCGACGACCTTCTCAGCCTGGTCGGACGGGATGGCAAAGCCGACCCCGACACTGCCGCCATTGGGCGAATAGATCGCCGTGTTGATGCCGATGACATTGCCGTTGACGTCGACCAGCGGGCCGCCGGAATTGCCGTGATTGATCGGCGCGTCGATCTGGATGAAGTCGTCGAACGGGCCGCTATGCAGGTCGCGACCGCGCGCCGAAACGATGCCGGCGGTGACCGTGGTGCCGATGCCGAACGGGTTGCCGATCGCCAAAACCTGGTCGCCGGTCATCAGCTTATTGGAATCGCCCCATTTGACGGTCGGCAGAGGCTTGTCGGCCTTTATCTTGAGCACCGCCAGATCGTTCTTGGCGTCGTGGCCGACAAGCTTGGCGGGAAGCTCGGTACCGTCGTCGAGCGTCACCTTGATCGAGCTTGCGCCGTCGATGACGTGATTGTTGGTGACGATGGTGCCGTCCGCGCCGACGATGAAGCCGGAGCCAAGCGCCTCGGCGCGCTGCCCCTGCTGCTGCGGCGGCGACTTTGGCATCGGCATGCCCTGGTCACCGAAGAACTGCTGGAAGAACTGGTCGAAAGGCGCATTGCCGCCGAGCGGCGAGCCCTCGTCCTGTGGCTGCGCCTTCATCACCGAAGTGATGGTGACAACGGCCGGCTTGGTGACGGCGATGATCGGCGCGAAGGAGCCGTTCGGAGCCGTGATGCCGGCGACGGGCGTCTGCGTGGTCGCGGCCACGGTGCTGAGGCCGGCATTGCTCTGGGCGAAGGAGACGATGACGGGCGAAATGATCAGCGCGGCGCCCAACAGGGCGGCGACGCGATGTCTGCGAAGAATGCTTGAGGGTGACATGGTCGTTCTGTCCGGGCGAGCGTTGATCCGGCGTCGCGGGCGCTCCCACGGGATCGTCCGTCGACGTGCCGATGACCGGATTTGCCTGTCTCGCCGTGCATGGCAGCCGGCCGTCTCGACAGACACGCATCTAGGACGCCTAGTTGCCATAATTAGGGTTTTGAGGCGACCTTACGAAGATTTAATTCAGAGGGCGCTTACGAACCGCTCCCGGCGGCGCAGGTAGGACGAGGCCATTTCGCGCATGCGGGCGGCATCGAAGCTCGGTCCGTGGCCGCCATGGCCGATGCGGATCGGCAGGTCGAGCAGGCGCTGCATGGTGCGGCAATAGACCGTGCGGTCCGAATCCGGCAGATCGTCGATCAGCATGCCGTCATAGATGGCGTCGCCGGCGAAGAACAGGCCGTCGGTCTCGTCGAAAAGCGCGATCGAGTCCGGCGAGTGTCCAGGCAGATGCAGCACGCGGAATTTCCGGTCGCCGAGATCGACGATATCGCCCTCGTCGAGCGCACGGGTCAGCGGGGCGGGAGGAATGCGATAGTCAGCCGCCGTCCAACCCTGAGCCGGCAGCTTCGAGACGGCGCCGTCGAGATTGTGGAACATATAAGCGTAGGTGACGGCATCATCCATGTTTTCGAATTGCGCAGCGCTCATCTTCGGCCCCATGCGCAGCGGGAACTCATGCAGCGAGCCGACATGGTCGAGATGGATGTGGGTGGCGACGACGATGAGCGGCTTGCCGGCCGGCGTGTCGATCTCGGACGCCAGGCGGCAAATACCCATGCCGGTATCGACCAGCAGGTCCGCGTCGCGACCCTTCAAATGCCACATATTGGCGCGCACGAAATCATGCACGAAGGGCTCGGTCAGCATCGTCGTGCCGGCATCGACTTTCGCCGTGCCGAACCAGTCGCCCATCTCAAGCTCGCTCATCAGACGAACGGCTTCCCGACCTTGTATTTTTCCGGCACCAGCCGCTTCAGGTAGGCCATGCCGGCTTCCGAAAGCTGGTTCAAGTCCGGCTGCATGAAATCGTCGGGCATGTGGCGCGTCTTGCCGGCCACCGCCTTCAGCGGCACCTTCTTCAGCACGCTCTTCGACCCGTCATACTGGATCGCGACCGAGCCGCCGCCTTCCCCGGCGACGGCAACCGCGAAGGCGCCGGCGTCGAAGGCTTCCTTGGCGTCGACGGCGCTGATCGCGCCGATATAGCCGCGCGGCATGTAGCCCAGCGCATCGACCCGCGCGCGCTTGCCCGGCAGGCCTTCGGCCAGAGCGCGTTCGAGCGCCGCCGGCAGATCGCTGCCCGACAGTTTGACGTTGCCGTGCTGGTCGCGTTCGAGCTTTTCCGGCGGCACCAGGCTTTCGACCAGCGCCTTGCCGTCGGCGGTGCTGACGCCTTCCGAGACGGCGACGATGCAGCGCTTGTGACGATCGAGCTTTTCGCGCACTTCATCGATGAAGCGCTTTGCCGAGAAGGCGCGCTCGGGCACGTAGATCAAATGCGGGCCGCTGTCGGGATCGAGCTGCCAGGCGGCCGCGGCAGCTGTGAGAAAGCCGGCATGCCGGCCCATGACGATGCCGACATAAATGCCGGGCAGCGCACGGAAATCGAGATCGACCGACAGGAACGCGCCGGCGACGAATTCGGCGGCCGAGATGAAGCCCGGCGTATGGTCGTTCTCCTCGAGGTCGTTGTCGATGGTTTTCGGCGCGTGCACGAAGGCGATCGAGCCGCCGGCGGCATCGGTCAGGATCTGCTGGGTGCCCGAGGTGTCGTTGCCGCCGATATAGATGAAGGCGTCGGCGCCGGCCTTCTTCAAGCCGTTGAGGATGACCTCGCAATAGGCGGCGTCGGGCTTGTCGCGGGTCGAGCCGAGGGCCGCGCTCGGCGTGCCGGCAATCAGCCTGAGCCGATCCTCGGGGATGGCGGAGAGGTCGACATAATTGCCGTCGCGAATGCCGCGCACGCCATGGATCGAGCCCAGCACCTTGGCGCCGGGATGACGCCTGCGGATTTCCAGCGTGGCGCCGACGACCGTCTGGTTGATGACGGCGGTCGGGCCGCCGCCCTGCGCGATGACGAAGGTTTCAGCCATGCTTTTTCACTCCCTAGAGCATGATGCCGAAAAGTGTGAAGCGGTTTTCGGACGACATCATGCTCTAATTCTTTGATTTGGAGACGGATTCAGATTTCAGGTCGAACAGACCTGAAATCATCCGGCTCTAGACGAAGGCTTTCAGGGCACCTTCGCCTGTCTTGCGGCATCGCGCAACGGAAGAAGCGGAAGCATGATCCTGAAAGTGGCGGCCGCACAGGCCGCCCGAAAAAGATCAGACCACGACGACCGGGTTCTTCTTGGAAACGCGGCTGTAGAGATCGATGATGTCCTGGTTGATCAGGCGCACGCAGCCCGACGACATCGCCTGGCCGATGCTCCACCATTCCGGTGAGCCATGGATGCGGTAACCCGTGTCACTGCCGTTCTGGTAGATGTAGAGCGCCCGGGCGCCGAGCGGGTTGGTGAGGCCGCCGGGCTGGCCGCCCTGCCATTTCACCAGCTCCGGCTTGCGCTGGATCATTTCCGGCGGCGGCGTCCACACCGGCCATTCCTTGCCATACTGGATGTTGGCGCGGCCGGACCAGCGGAAGCCGTCCTTGCCGATGCCGACGCCATAGCGGATAGCGTCGCCGCCCGGCTGGATCAGATAGAGCATGCGCTCCTCAAGATGGACGACGATGGTGCCGGGCGCCTCGCCGGTCTTGTCGACGACGATCTGGCGACGGAACTGCGGCTTGACCTTCCGCCACGGCACCTCCGGCACCTGGAAACCGCCATCGTTGAGCGAGGCGTACATGACGTCGGGGCCGGTGATGTTCTTGTCGACGCTGATCGCCGGGCGCATGGGCGGCACGGAACCGGTGACGGTGTTGTCGATCTGCATTTGCGGCAGGTCGAGCGTGTCGGTGGTGCTGCAGCCGGCAAAGCCGAGCAGCGCCATGGCGCCGGCGCCGGAAAGCACGGCGCGGCGGGAAAGCTGAATTTCGGTCTCGATTGCGGCGCCGTTGGAAGGCGGCGTCAGACTTTGCGGCAACTCGCGCATGCACCAAACCCTACGCTGCCGGCGGGAAGCACGGTCCGGCCGGATAGCGGGTATTTTCCTCATTCATGGTTGAAAAAGCGTGAAAGACCTTGCGCCGGCCTTAACCCTAACGCCTGGTTGCTTTGGGCTCCCACGCACATAGCCGCTGACGAAGAGTTTTCCGCATCGGCTCTTTACATTCCCGGGCGACCCCAGGATTTATCCTTTTCTTTGCGCTCAAGGAGCAGGGAAATGTCCTTCGAAAACTGGGCCGCCTTCGCCGCCGCCTCGTCCATCCTTCTCGTCATCCCCGGCCCGACGATCCTGCTGGTCGTCTCCTATGCGCTCGGCCAGGGCTGGCGCACCGCGCTGCCGATGGCGGTGGGCGTGGCGCTGGGCGACTTCACCGCCATGACGCTGTCGATGCTCGGCATCGGCGCGCTGCTCGCGGCTTCGGCCGCGGTGTTCACCGTGCTCAAGGTGATCGGCGCCGGCTATCTCATCTATCTCGGCATAAAACTGTTCCGCGCCGGCGGCGCGCTGAAGGCCGAGCCGCGCACCGACGCGGTCTCGGCGGCAAGGATGATGGCGCATGCCTGGCTGGTGACGGCGCTCAACCCGAAGAGCATCACCTTCTTCGTCGCCTTCCTGCCGCAGTTCCTCGACCGGCACGCCGACTTCTGGACGCAGATGCTGATCTTCGAGACGACCTTCCTGACCTTGGCTTTCGCCAACGCCTTCGGCTACGCGCTGGTTGCATCCAGGGCCCGCGCGATCGTGCGCAACCCGAAGGCGATCCGCATCTTCAATCGCACCGGCGGCACGCTACTGGTCGGCGCCGGCATCGCCACGGTGGCGATGCGCTCCAGCAGCTAGGCCTGGGGCAAAAGCAAGGCAGATCACGTCTCCGCGGTTGGCGGGTTGGTACGGGTTGCTCTAGGATCGGATCCCGACCGAAAAATCGTCGATAGCGAGGACGTAATGATGGAGGACGCATTCGGCCTGGCTTACTCGGGCGCGACTGAAGCCGGGTTCCCGTCCTATGCCCGCGCCGTGCATGAGCTGCAATGCTTCGTCGGCGACCCGGTCGCTACAATCGACCGCGCCATCGCCGACGATCCCGGCTTCGTGATGGTGCATGTGTTCAAAGGCTATCTGTTCGGCCTTGCCACGGAGCGGGAGGCGATGGCCGTCGTGCGATCCTGTCATGCGGCGGCGCAGCCGCTTGCCGGCACCACGCGCGAACAGGCACATGTCGCCGCGCTCGGCCATCTCGCCAATGGCCACTGGCATGAAGCCGCGCGCATCCTCGAGGACATCGCGATCGACACCCCGCACGACGCGCTGGCGCTGCAGGTGGGGCACCAGATCGACTTCTTCACCGGCAATGCGCGCATGCTGCGCGACTGCATCGGCCGGGCGCTGCCGGCCTGGCAAAAAGGCATGCCGGGCTACCACGCCATTCTCGGCATGCAGGCCTTCGGGCTGGAGGAGATGGGCGATTATGCCCGTGCCGAATCCTTCGGCCGGCAGGCTGTGGAGATCGAACCGCGCGATGGCTGGGCGCAGCATGCGGTCGCGCATGTCATGGAGATGCAAAGCCGACAACGAGACGGCATCGCCTGGATGCGCGCCGATCCCGACGCCTGGTCGAAGGACAGCTTCCTGCAGATCCACAATTGGTGGCACCTGGCGCTGTTCCATTACGATCTCGGCGAAACCGACGAGGTGCTCAAGCTCTATGACGGGCCGATCTATGGCGACCCCTCGACATTGGTGCTCAACATGGTCGATGCCTCGGCGATCCTGTGGCGCCTCACTCTGGGCGGCGTCGATGTCGGCGACCGCTGGGCGGCGCTCGCCGCCAACTGGATCCCGAAAGCCGCCGCCGGCAATTACGCCTTCAACGACGCGCATGCGATGATGGCCTTTGTCGGCGCGGGACTGGAGGCGCCGGCCAAGACGCTGCTCGAGGCGCAGCGCGAAGCGATGCGCGGCAGCGACGACAACGCCGCCTTCACGCGCGATGTCGGACATCCGCTGACGCTTGCGATCAAGGCCTTCGGCGAAGGCAATCACGACGAGGCAGTGCGCCTGATCCGGCCGATCCGCTCGATCGCGCATCGTTTCGGCGGCAGCCATGCGCAGCGCGACGTGATCGACCTGACGCTGATCGAGGCCGTTCTGCGCGCCGGCGATACGGCGCTCGCGCGGGCGTTGACCGCCGAGCGGCAGCTGGCGCGGCCGGAAAGCCCGCTGTCGGCGCTGTTCGCGCGGCGCGCCGCCGATTTGTCAGAGAATTGACCCGGGACGGATCTTGCCCTAAAAACTGGCCAAGCCAGATTTTTTCGAGATCCGAAAAAATTAACGGCATTGGGAGGAAACCATGTATCTCGGCCTCGACCTGGGCACATCGGGCGTCAAGGCGCTGCTGATCGACGACGGCCAGAAGGTCATCGGCTCCGGCCACGGATCGCTCGATGTCTCGCGGCCGCATCCGGGCTGGTCGGAACAGGATCCGGCGCATTGGATCGAGGCCTGCGAGGCGGCGATTGACGAACTCAAGACTTCGCATCCGAAAGAGCTGGCCGCGGTCAAGGGCATCGGCCTTTCCGGCCAGATGCATGGCGCCACCCTGCTCGATGCATCGGACAAGGTGCTGCGCCCCTGCATCCTGTGGAACGACACGCGCAGCCATGTCGAGGCGGCCGCGCTCGATGCCGATCCGCGCTTCCGCAAGCTCACCGGCAACATCGTTTTCCCGGGCTTCACCGCGCCGAAACTAGCCTGGGTGAAGGAACACGAAGCCAAGATCTTCGCCGCCGTCGCCAAGGTGCTGCTGCCCAAGGATTATCTGCGGCTCTGGCTGACTGGCGAGCATATATCCGAAATGTCGGATTCGGCCGGCACCTCGTGGCTCGATGTCGGCAAGCGCAGCTGGTCGGCCGAATTGCTGGCGGCGACGTCGCTCGACGAAAAGCACATGCCCTCGCTGGTCGAAGGCACAGCCAAGGCCGGTGGGTTGCGCAGCGAACTGGCCGCAAAATGGGGCGTCGCGGCGGGCATTCCGGTTGCCGGCGGCGCCGGCGACAACGCGGCCTCGGCCTGCGGCATGGGCACGGTCGGCGCCGGCCACGCCTTCGTCTCGCTCGGGACGTCGGGCGTGTTGTTTGCGGCGAACGCCTCATATTTGCCCAACCCGGAAAGCGCGGTGCACACTTTCTGCCATGCGGTGCCCAATACATGGCACCAGATGGGCGTCATCCTGTCGGCCACCGATTCGCTCAACTGGCTATCGGAAATCACCGGAAAGGGCGCCGGCGACCTGACGCGTGAACTCGGCGATGCGCTGAAGGCGCCGACGGGCGTCACCTTCCTGCCCTATCTTTCGGGCGAGCGCACGCCGCACAATGATTCCGCCATCCGCGGCTCCTTCACCGGTATCGCGCATGAATCGAGCCGGGCGGTGCTGACGCAGGCGGTGCTCGAAGGCGTCGCCTTCGCTTTCCGCGACAGTCTCGAGGCCCTGAAGAAGGCCGGCACGGAGCTGACCCGGGTGACCGCGATCGGCGGCGGCTCGCGCTCGCGCTATTGGCTGAAGGCGATCGCCACCGCGTTGCAGGTGCCGGTCGATATTCCCGCCGACGGCGATTTCGGCGCCGCCTTCGGCGCGGCACGGCTGGGGTTGATCGCCGCGACGGGTGCTGATCCGTTGGCCGTGTGCAGAGCGCCGGCGACTGATGCGACGATCGAGCCGGACGCAAGCCTGGGTGGCGCCTTCGCGGATGCCTATCAGCGCTATCGCGCGCTTTATCCGGCGATCCGGGCGGTAACTGCGTGAGCAGGCGCGAGGCACCTAGTAGTTGCATGGGTAGGCGCGAGGCACCCCCCTCTGCCCTGCCGGGCATCTCCCCCGCAAGGGGGGAGATCAGCAGCTTCAGCGCCACTGCACTTTTTTCAACGCTTGCGATTGGCGAAGGCCTGCGTGACAGCCAATCTCCCCCCTTGCGGGGGAGATGGCCGGCAGGCCAGAGGGGGGTGCCTCGCACCGCCCCTCCGAAATTAGCCTCACTGCGCCGGAACCTTATCCAAAAACCCGGTGACGCTCTTCAGGCGGCCATCCTCGATGACGCCGATATCCGTTCCCTCGATGACGGATTCCGTGCCTTCGGGTCCCAGATTCCACGAGAAGCGGATGCGGTCGGCGAAACCGTCCGGCTCGCCTTTCAGCGAGAAGCGGAAGCCGGCAAAGCGCTGCTGCACGCCGTCGATCAGTGCCGCGACGCCGGCGTGGCCGTCGCCCCGCATGACCGGGTCGTGATAGCTGACATCCTTGGTGAAGGCCGCGTCGAGCAGCGCCTTGCGGCGGGCCGCATCGCTCTCGTTCCAGGCGGCGATGTAGTTGCGGGCGATCGTGTTGAGGTCGGTCATTGTATCATCCTTCGTTGGATCGTTTCGACATGACGCTTTTCGCGCCGCAAAAGAGTGAAACCAATTACGCCTGAGGTAATCGGGCGAAACCATCTCGGAGAGGAAGGAAACCATGAGCAGCGGATTTTTCGGCGACATCAAGACAATCAAATATGAAGGGCCGGATTCGACCAATCCGCTCGCCTATCGCTTCTACAATCCGGACGAGGTCGTCGCCGGCAAGCGGCTGGAAGACCATCTGCGTTTCGCCGTCGCGTATTGGCATTCTTTCGCATGGCCGGGCGGCGACCCGTTTGGCGGCCAGACCTTCGACCGCCCCTGGTTTGCCAAGCCGGGCGGCGTCGACACGATGGAACTGGCCAAGCTCAAGGCCGACGTCGCCTTCGAAATGTTCTCGCTGCTGGGGGCGCCCTATTTCTGCTTCCATGACGCAGACGTGCGCCCGGAAGGCAAGGATTTTTCGGAGAGCGCCGCGCGCCTCGACGAGATCACCGACTATTTCGCAACCAAAATGAGCGAGACCGGCGTCAAGCTGCTATGGGGCACGGCAAACCTCTTCTCGCACCGCCGCTTCATGTCGGGCGCGGCCACCAATCCCGATCCGGATGTGTTCGCCTATGCGGCCGCGACGGTGAAAAGCTGCATCGACGCCACCAAGAAGCTCAAGGGCGAGAACTATGTGCTGTGGGGCGGCCGCGAGGGCTATGAAACGCTGCTCAACACCGACCTTGCTCGCGAGCAGGAGCAGGCCGGCCGCTTCCTCAATCTCGTCGTCGATTACAAGCACAAGATCGGTTTCAAGGGTACGATCCTGATCGAGCCGAAGCCGCAGGAGCCGACCAAGCACCAGTACGACTACGACGTCGCCACCGTCTATGGCTTCCTCAAGCGCTTCGGGCTGGAGAAGGAAGTAAAGCTCAACATCGAGCAGGGCCACGCGATCCTGGCCGGCCATTCCTTCGAGCATGAGCTGGCTTTGGCGAATGCGCTCGGAATCTTCGGTTCGATCGACATGAACCGCAACGACTACCAGTCGGGCTGGGACACCGACCAGTTCCCAAACAACGTGCCGGAAATGGCTTTGGCCTATTACCAAGTGCTGCAGGCCGGCGGCTTCAAGACCGGCGGCACCAATTTCGACGCCAAGCTCAGGCGTCAGTCGCTCGACCCGGACGACCTCTTGATCGGTCATATCGGCGGCATGGATGCTTGCGCGCGCGGCCTCAAGGCGGCGGCCAAGATGATCGAGGACAAGGCGCTGTCCGGCCCGCTCGCCGAACGCTATGCCGGCTGGAACGCCGCCGAAGGCAAGGCGATGCTTTCGGGCGAGCGCACGCTGGAGGAGATCGCCGAGCGTGTGGTGAAGGAGAAGATCGAGCCGCAGCCGCGCTCTGGCCGGCAGGAACTGCTCGAAAACATCGTCAACCGCTACGTCTGATCGCTCAGGCGGGATGCGCGACCGCATAGCCTTCGCGCGGGGCAGGATTTCACGACAAGGTCTTGCCCCGAATCGCCCCTCAATCGCCCCGTTCTTGCCTTCAAACAGCCGTCACGGAACTCGTATAAACGTGGCTCCTGTGGCGGGTGAAGAAGAAGGAGGCGAACCGATATGCAGCACGAACGCGAAATCGACGCCCTGCTCTCGTCCGGCGAAGCCGGATCGATCATCGACCGGCTGATGGCGTTGCCGCATTCGAAAGACGGCGGCCGCAAGACAAATGAATGGGACCGCGCGGTCGCCGCGCGGTTGGAAACGGCGCTGGCCAAGAGCATGCGCACGCGCATCGTCGGCGAAGGCCGCGACGCGGCCTGACAATTCCCATGATTTGACGAAAAGAGGTGGCTTCTCCATCCTGCACCGATGATACGCGCGGTGCTGCTTGATCTTGTGGGTGTCGTCTATGATGGCGATACCCCGATCGCAGGTGCTGTGACTGCGGTCGAGCGTTTGCGCAAGGCCGGGCTGCCGCTCCGCTTTGTCAGCAACACGACACGCTCGCCGCGCAGCAAGATCGTCGCGCAACTTGCCGCAATGGGCATCAAAGTTGCGGATGAAGAATTGCTGACGCCGGCGCGCGCTGCGATCGAATGGTTGCGCAGGCATGGCCGCGAGCCGCATCTGCTCGTCCATCCCGATCTCGAAGCAGAGTTTTCGGGCCTGGAGGGAGGAAGCAGCAAGGCGGTCGTCGTCGGCGATGCCGGCGAGGCCTTCAGCTATGCCAGCCTCAACCGTGTCTTCCGCGAGTTATCCGACGGCGCCGATTTTGTGGCTTTGGCAGCCAACCGCACCTTCAAGGATGCGGATGGCCAACTCAGCCTCGACGCCGGCGCGTTCGTCGCGGCCCTCGAATTCGCCAGCGGCCGAAGCCCCGTCGTGCTCGGCAAACCGTCGGCGGACTTCTTTCTTTCGGCGCTCGCCGATTTGAACTGCCCTTCGGCAGATACGGTCATGGTCGGCGACGACGCGGAGAGCGATGTCGCCGGCGCGTTCAGCGCCGGGCTTGGCGCGGCGCTGCTCGTGCGGACGGGCAAATACCGCCCCGGCGACGAAACGCGCTTCGATCCGGCGCCCACGGCGTTGGTCGACGATCTGGCGGCAGCGACCGACTGGATAATCAGCCGCGCCTCAGCCTGACCGGCGCCTCGCCGAACGCTCTCGAAAATGCCCTGGAAAATGCCGCGGCGGACGAAAAGCCTGTACGCCCGGCAATATCGGCCATGGCAATGCGCGTGTCGACGACGAGACGGCGGGCGGCGCTGAGGCGCAGTCTCAGATA
Organism: Mesorhizobium sp. B3-1-6; assembly: GCF_006439555.1. NCBI lineage: Bacteria > Pseudomonadati > Pseudomonadota > Alphaproteobacteria > Hyphomicrobiales > Phyllobacteriaceae > Mesorhizobium > Mesorhizobium sp. B3-1-6. The sequence continues at coordinate 66,623 of NZ_VFTM01000034.1, forward strand.
ATAAGCGCCCGGCGTCTCGCCGATCGATTTGCGAAAAATGCTTTCCAGCGTCCGCGCCGTCACGCCGGCGCGCCTGGCCACCGCGTCGATGGTGAGCGGCTGGTCGACATGCGCTTCCATCAGCCGGATCGCCTGGGCAAGCCGCGGATCGTAGCCGTCGAGCCGGCCGAGCGAGACCAGCGGCTGCGCGTCGGTCGCGGCGCGCGCCTGGTCGTAGATGAAGACGCTCGCCACATCGAGCGCGGCCGCCATGCCGAGCCGGGTGCGGACAAGATGCAGCATCAGGTCGAAGGTGGGCGAAGCGCCGCCGGAGGTGAAGACCGGTCCGTCGATGACATAGCGGTCCGGCCGCACGTCGACGCCTGGGAAGGCGGCGGAAAAGTCCTCCATGTCCTCCCAATGCGTGGTGGCGCTGCGGCCCTCGAGCAGGCCGGCGCGCGCCACCAGCCAGGTGCCGGCCTCGACGCCGCCGCAGGCGCGGGCGGCGCGAGCAGCGCGGCGAAGGCCGGCGAGCAATGCCGAGGTGGCGTAGTTCTGCGTGCCGAAGCCGGCGACCACGACCAGCATGTCGGTCGGCTCGGCCGCGTCGAAGCGCCCGCTGACCGCCACCGGAAGGCCGCATGTCGTGACCGGCGCCTCGCCCGTGACCGACACCAGCTTGAAGTCGAACAGCGTCTCGCCGGAAATGCGGTTGGCGGCGCGCAACGGGTCGACGGCCGAGGCGACACACATGATGGACGAGCCCGAGAACACCAGGAACGTCACCTTGAGCTTCTCCGGCTCGGAGCGAAAGATGGACGGCTTTTCGCTTTTGATCATGAGAGCTTCGTAAAACGCAAAACAGTTTTCGGCAAGTCGGGCATTCTTGATGAATTCCCCGCGCATGCCGTGCCGTTGTCGGCTCCCGCTTCTGGGTGGCATGCACGGCCGATCGAATCTGGGAGGATCAAGATGCCGCTTGCGATGAACCGCGAGGTCTTCATTACCTGTGCCGTGACCGGTTCCGGCGGCACGCAGGACCGCAGCCCGCACGTGCCGCGCTCGCCCAAGCAGATCGCCGATTCTGCGATCGACGCGGCCAAGGCTGGTGCGGCGATCGTCCATTGCCATGTGCGCGACCCCGAGACCGGCAAGCCCAGGCGCGACGTGCATCTCTACCGCGAAGTGACCGAGCACATCCGCGCGGCGAACGTAGACGTCGTGCTGAACCTCACCGCCGGCATGGGCGGCGACATGGTGTTCGGCTCGCCGGAAGCGCCGCTGCCGCTCAACGAGAAGGGCACCGACATGGGCGGCGCCACCAACCGCATTGAGCATGTGCGCCAGTGCCTGCCGGAGATCTGCACACTGGATTGCGGCACGATGAATTTCGCCGAGGCCGACTATGTGATGACCAACACGCCCGGCATGCTGCGCGCCATGGGCGGCATGATGACGGCGCTGGGCGTCAAGCCGGAGATCGAGGCCTTCGATACCGGGCATCTGTGGTTCGCCAAGCAGTTGGTCGAGGAAAAGGTCCTCAACCCGGATGCGCTGGTGCAGCTCTGCATGGGCGTGCCGTGGGGTGCGCCGGACGACCTCAACACCTTCATGGCGATGGTCAACAACGTGCCCTCGACCTGGAACTGGTCGGCCTTCTCGATCGGCCGCAACCAGATGGCCTATGCGGCGGCGGCCGTGCTTGCCGGCGGCAATGTCCGCGTCGGCCTGGAAGACAATCTGTGGCTCGACAAGGGCGTTCTGGCGACCAACGCGCAGTTGGTCGAGCGCGCGGCGAGCATCGTCACCAATCTCGGCGCGCGCGTGCTCGGGCCGGAGGAAGTGCGCAAGAAGCTGAACCTCACCAAGCGGGCACCGATCGCAGCGTGATTGGAGGGAGTCGCAGATGACAACCGTCAAGTTCACCGCGATGAAGGATGGCGACAAGGAAGACTATGAATTCCTGACCGCCCATGAGATCGACTACGCCGCCAAGACCGGCGACCGGCTGCTCGATGCGCTCGTGCAGCTCGATGAAGGCCTGTCGGGCTACAAGATCACCCGGCTCGGCCACTCGCTGCAGGCGGCGACGCGCGCCTGGCGCGACGGCGCCGACACCGACTGGATCGCCTGCGCTGTCCTGCACGACATCGGCGACATCTACGCGCCCTACAATCATGACGAATATGCGGCTGCGATCCTGAAACCCTTCGTGCGCGAGCAATGCACCTGGGTGGTGGAAAAGCACGGCGACTTCCAGCGGCTCTATTACGCGCATCATCTGGGCGGCAACCCGCACGCGCGCGACCGCTTCGCCGGCCACCTCTATTTCGACGACTGCGACCGGTTCTGCGAGCGCTGGGACCAGTCGAGCTTCGACCCCGACTACGAGACGCTGCCGGTCGAGTTCTTCCGGCCCTTCGTGCTCGAAGTCTTCGCCCGCAAGGCCTACGACCCGGCGGTGATCCGTGCCGGCGAGCGCGTGGCCCTCACAGATCCCGAAACAGCCAAGACGAGAACCGGAGCCTGACGAGCATGAGCATCATCAACAAGGCGGCCGCCATCGGCGGCGGTGTCATCGGCGCTGGCTGGGTGGCGCGGCTGCTCTTGAACGGCATCGACGTGTCGATCTTCGATCCGGATCCGGAAGCGTCGCGCAAGGTGGGCGAGGTCATGAAAGGCGCGCGCCGCGCCTACAAGCAGATGCTGCCCGGCGGCCTGCCCAAGGAAGGCAAGCTCACCTTCGCCAAGACCATCGCCGAGGCGGTGGCCGACGCCGATTTCATCCAGGAGAGCGTGCCGGAGCGGCTCGACCTCAAGCACAAGGTGCTGGCCGAGATCGACGCGCATGCGCCGGCCAATGCGATTGTGGGTTCCTCGACCTCCGGCATCAAGCCGACCGACATGCAGGTGGCGATGAAGAAGCACCCGGAGCGGCTGGTGGTCGGCCATCCGTTCAACCCGGTCTATCTCCTGCCGCTGGTCGAGATCGTCGGCGGCGAGCAGACGTTCCCCGAGGCGATCGAGGTGGCCAAGGAGCTCTACGCCTCGATCGGCATGAAGCCGGTGGTGGTGCGCAAGGAGATCGAGGCTTTCGTCGGCGACCGCCTGCTCGAAGCCGCCTGGCGCGAGGCGCTGTGGCTGGTCAAGGACGGCATCTGCACCGTCGAGGAACTCGACGACATCATGCGCTATTCCTTCGGCCTGCGCTGGGCGCAGATGGGCATGTTCCAGGTCTATCGCGTCGCCGGCGGCGAGGCCGGCATGCGCCACTTCATGGCGCAGTTCGGACCCTGCCTGAAATGGCCGTGGACCAAGCTGATGGACGTGCCGGAATTCAACGACGAGCTGGTCGACCTCATCGCCACGCAGTCGGACGAGCAGGCGCATGGCCTTTCGATCCGCGAATTGGAGAAGATCCGCGACGACAATCTGGTCGCGATCATGGAAGCACTGTCGAAACAGAACAAGGGCAAGGGCTGGGGCGCCGGCGCGCTGCACAAGGACTATACCAGGCAGCTCGCCAAGCTGGCGGCGAAGAAGACCCCAGCCAAGGCCGTCGCAAAGGCCAAGGCGACCAAGCCGGCGAAGAAAGCCGCGAAGCCGGCAAAGGCTGAAAAGCCGACAAAAGCTGGGAAGGCCGACAAGGCGAAGAAGAGCAAGAAGAAGGGCTGAGGCGATGCATTTCGGTCTTTCGGAAGAACAGAAGCTCATCGTCGAGACGACGCGCGCCTTCGTCGAGAACGAGCTTTATCCGCATGAGCGCGAGGTGGAGCGCACCGGCGTGCTGCGCCGCGAGCTGATCGACGAATTGAAGGCCAAGGCGATCGGTGCCGGGCTCTACGCCGCCAACATGCCGGCCGATGTCGGCGGCGCCGGCCTCGATACGGTGAGCTGGCTGCTCTACGAGAAGGAGCTCGGCCGCGCCAACTACGCGCTGCACTGGACCTGCGTGGCGCGTCCGTCCAACATCCTGCTTGCCGGCACGCCGGAGCAGCGCGAGAAATACCTCTTCCCCTGCATTCACGGTGAGAAGTGGGACTGCTTGGCGATGACCGAGCCGGGCGCTGGCTCCGACTTGCGCGGCATGAAGGCGACCGCGGTGCAGGACGGCTCGGACTGGGTGCTCAACGGCACCAAGCATTTCATCTCGCATGCCGACATCGCCGACTTCGCCATCGTCTTCATGGCCTCGGGCGAAGAGGATTCGCCGCGCGGCAAGCGCAAGAAGATCACCGCCTTCTTCGTCGACAAGGGCACCAAGGGTTTTTCGGTGCGCGACGGCTACCGCAATGTCTCGCATCGCGGCTACACCAATTCGATCCTCGAATTCGACGATTGCCGGCTGCCGGCGTCCCAGGTGCTCGGGGAGGTGCACAAGGGTTTTGATGTCGCGAATTCGTGGCTGGGGGCCACGCGGCTACAGGTCGGCGCAACCTGCCTCGGCCGCGCCGAGCGCGCGCTGTCGCACGCCATCGAATATGCCGCGCAGCGCCAGCAGTTCGGCCAGCAGATCGGCAAGTTCCAGGGCGTCTCCTTCAAGCTCGCCGACATGGCGACGGAACTGAAGGCCGCCGACCTGATGGTCTTCGAAGCCGGCTGGAAGTACGATCAGGGCACCGTCACCGACCAGGACATGGCGATGGCCAAGCTGAAGGCCACCGAGATGCTGGCCTTTGTCGCCGACGAAGCCATCCAGATCCATGGCGGCATGGGTCTGATGGACGACCTGCCGCTGGAGCGCATCTGGCGCGATGCCCGCGTCGAGCGCATCTGGGAAGGCACATCGGAGATTCAGCGACATATTATTTCGCGGGCGCTGCTGCGTCCGTTCGGAGCTTAGAGCATGATTACCTCAACCGGGGACCGGTTTTGGGGAAAGATCAGGCTCAAACGAAAAGATGGCCATGCATAAACTCGAACGTCTCCTGCGCCCAAAATCGATCGCCGTGTTCGGTGGGGCGCAGGCCGCCGCCGTCGTGGCGCAGTCGATCAAGATGGGCTTTGCCGGCGAAATCTGGCCGGTGCATCCGACCAAGGACGAGGTCGCCGGCCGCAAGGCCTACCGCTCCGTCGCCGACCTGCCCGGAGCACCGGACGCCGCCTTTGTCGGCGTCAACCGGCATCTCACCATCGAGGTGACCAAGGCGCTGGCCGAGCGCGGCGCCGGCGGCGCCGTCTGCTTCGCCGCCGGCTTCCTCGAGACCGAGGCCTATGACGAGGACGGCGAGCGGCTGCAGGCCGAGCTCGTTGCCGCCGCCGGCCAGATGCCGATCATCGGCCCGAACTGTTACGGCCTGATCAATTATGCCGACGGCGCGTTGTTGTGGCCCGACCAGCATGGCGGCATCCGCCTGGCCGAGGGCGGCAAGGGCGTCGCCATCATCACCCAGTCGTCCAACATCGCCATCAACATGACGATGCAGAAGCGCGGCCTGCCGATCGCCTTCCTGATGACGGCCGGCAACCAGGCGCAGACCGGCCTGTCGGAAATGGCGCTCGGCCTGATCGAGGACGAGCGCGTCACCTCGCTCGGCCTGCATATCGAGGCTTTCGACTCCGTAGCCGGCTTCGAAAGGCTGGCGGCGCGCGCCCGCGAGCTGGAGAAGCCGATCATCGCCATGAAGGTCGGCCGCTCGGAGCAGGCGCGGCAGGCGACCGTCTCGCATACCGCCTCGCTGGCCGGCTCGGACGCCGCCTCCGGCGCGTTCCTGAAGCGGCTCGGCATTGCGCGTGTCGATTCGATTCCCGCCTTCATCGAGGCGCTGAAGCTGCTGCACGTCACCGGGCCGTTGCCCGGCTACAAGCTGTCCTCGATGAGCTGCTCCGGCGGCGAAGCCTCCGTGATGGCCGACAGCGCCGAGGGGCGCTGGGTGCATTTCCCGACGTTGACCGATCAACACCGCGCGCATGTCAAATCGACGCTCGGACCGCTGGTCGCGGTCGCCAATCCGCTCGATTACCACACCTTCATCTGGAACAACGAACCGGCGATGACGGCCACCTTCACCGCCATGGTGTCGGGCGGCTTCGACCTCAACATGCTGGTGCTCGACTTTCCGCGCCCCGACCGCTGCTCGGACGTCGACTGGTGGGCGACGCTGCGCGCCTTCGAGGTGGCGCTGAAGACCAACAAGGCGCAAGGCGCGATCGTCTCCTCGCTGCCGGAAAACCTGCCGGAGGAATACACCGCCGGGCTGATGGCGCGCGGCATGGTGCCGTTGTTCGGCATTTCGGAGGCCATGGACGCCGCCCAAGCCGCCGCCTTCATCGGCTGGGCCTGGCGCGAACCGCAGGCGCAACCTGTCGACACCACGGCCGCGGGCGCGTCGGAAGCCAGACACGTGACGCCGGACGAGGCCGAAGCCAAGGAAAGGCTGATCAAGGCCGGCCTGCCGGTGCCGAAGGGCGAGCGCGCCTCCAATGCGGTCGAGGCGGTTATCTCCTCCATGACGCTGGGCTTCCCGGTGGTTCTCAAGGCGCTCGGCGTGACGCACAAGTCGGAAGTCGGCGCCGTCAGGCTGAACCTCAAGGACGCCGAATCCGTCAGCGCCGCCGCGCATGATTTGCTGCCGCTCGGCACCGGGCTCTATGCCGAGCGCATGGTGCGCGACGGCGTCGCCGAGTTGATCGTCGGCTTCACCCGCGACCCGATGTTCGGCGTGGTGATGACGCTCGGCACCGGCGGCGTGCTGGTTGAGCTTTTGCGCGACAGCGTGACGCTCATGCTGCCGGCGACGCGCGACGACATCGAGGCGGCATTGCGTGGATTGAAGCTCTACCCGCTCCTCGAAGGCTATCGCGGCCGGCCGAGGGCCGACGTCGACGCCGCCATCGACGCCATCGCCGGCATTGCCGACTTCGTCCAGAAGAACGAAGTCGAGATCGAGGAGCTCGACATCAACCCGCTGATCGTCTGCGCCGAAGGCAAGGGCGCCTGGATCGCGGATGCCCTGCTGGTGCTTGGAGAAAAGAAGAATGACTGAAATCATCACCACTCGCCGCGAGGGCACGATCCTCGAGGTCACGCTCGACCGGCCGAAGGCCAACGCCATCGACCTGAAGACATCGCGGCTGATGGGCCAGACCTTCAAGGCGTTCCGCGATGATCCCGACCTGCGCGTCGCGATCGTCAAGACCGCAGGCGACAAGTTCTTCAGCGCCGGCTGGGACCTGAAGGCGGCCGCCGCCGGCGACGCGGTCGACGGCGATTACGGCGTCGGCGGCTTTGCCGGGCTGCAGGAGTTGCGCGACCTCAACAAGCCGGTGATCGCCTGCGTCAACGGCATGGCGGTGGGCGGTGGCTTCGAGCTGGCGCTGTCCTGCGACCTCATCTACGCCTCGGATCATTCCTCCTTCGCGCTGCCGGAGATCCGTGCGGGCACGCTGGCCGACGCAGCCACCATCAAGCTGCCGAAGCGCATCCCCTACCACATCGCCATGGACCTCCTGTTCACCGGCCGCTGGATGGATGTCGCCGAAGCGCATCGCTGGGGCCTGGTCAACGAAGTGCTGCCCAAGGACAAGCTCGAAGAGCGCGTCTGGGAGATCGCAAGGCTCTTGGCCAGCGGCCCGCCGCTGGTCTTCGCCTCGATCAAGGAGACGGCGCGCGTGGCCGAGGCGCTGACCTTCCAGGACGCGATGAACAAGGTGACACGCCGGCAGTTGCCGACGGTCGACGCGCTCTATGGCTCCGAAGACAATATGGAGGGGTTCCGGGCGTTCGCGGAAAAACGCGACCCGGTGTGGAAGGGAAAGTGATTCTGCGGAGATGACAGAG
>NZ_VFTM01000035.1:0-71841 GCF_006439555.1 Mesorhizobium sp. B3-1-6
TGTCCGAAAGGACGACCAGGATTCATTCGGTCTCCTTCCCACTTCAAACCATACACCAGAACCAACACACAGGATTCCATGGTCTGTGCTGCGTCGCTTCGCTCCTTGCTCCGCCATGGAATGACGAAGGCGTGGTGGCTGCCGGCTCCCGCAACGTCGGGCTGACCGGCTGGTTTCACCCCAGGAACTTGGCGATGATGGCGTCGCCCATTTCGGTGGTGCCGACTTCCTTCATGCCTTCCGAGAAGATGTCCTTGGTGCGCAGGCCGTCGTCGAGCACGGCGGCGATCGCCGCTTCGAGCTTGTCGGCCTCGGCGACCATGCCGAAGGAATAGCGCAGGCACATGGCGAAGGACGCGATCATCGCGATCGGGTTGGCGATGCCCTTGCCGGCGATGTCGGGCGCCGAGCCGTGCACCGGCTCGTAGAGCGCCTTGCGCTTCTTGGTCTTCACATCCGGCGCGCCGAGCGAGGCCGACGGCAGCATGCCGATCGAGCCGGTGAGCATGGCGGCGATGTCGGAGAGCATGTCGCCGAACAGATTGTCGGTGACGATGACGTCGAACTGCTTCGGCCAGCGCACCAGCTGCATGCCGCCGGCATCGGCCAGCATGTGGTCGAGCTTGACGTCGCTGTATCTGGCCTTGTGCGTCTGGCTGACCACCTCGTTCCACAACACGCCCGACTTCATGACGTTGCGCTTTTCCATCGAGGTGACGTGATTCTTGCGCGTCCGCGCCAGCTCGAAGGCGACGCCCGAAATGCGCTCGATCTCGAACGTGTCGTAGACCTGGGTGTCGATGCCGCGCTTCTGGCCGTTGCCGAGATCGATGATCTGCTTCGGCTCGCCGAAATAGACGCCGCCGGTGAGCTCGCGCACGATCAGGATGTCGAGGCCCTCGACCACGTCCTGCTTGAGCGAGGAAGAGGCGGCCAAAGCCGGGTAGCAGATCGCGGGCCTGAGGTTGGCGAACAGCTCCATGTCCTTGCGCAGCCGCAGCAGGCCGGCCTCGGGGCGCACCTCGTAAGGCACGGCATCCCATTTCGGCCCGCCGACGGCGCCGAACAGCACCGCATCCGCCGCCATCGCCTTTGCCATGTCTGCATCGGAGATCGCCGCGCCATGCGCGTCGTAGGCGCAGCCGCCGACCAGCCCCTCGTCCGTGGCGAAGCCGCTGCCGAGCTTGTCGTTCATGGCCTTGATCAGCTTCTTCACCTCGGCCATGGCCTCGGGGCCGATGCCGTCGCCGGCGAGCAGGAAGAGATTTTTCGAAGCCATGGAGAACCGTCCGGTGAGAGAATTGAACCGGCGCCTTGCTAAACGGCAAGCGCTTGCGGCGCAAGGGGACGAGCGCCGAGATCCTTCACACCCCCCTCTGCCCTGCCGGGCATCTCCCCCGCAAGGGGCCCGCAAGGGGGAGATCGATGTCGCGACGGCTTTCGCCAATCTCCTAACGCCGCAGGTAGAAGCGGGGCGGCCAAGCTGCCAATCTCCCCCCTTGCGGGGGTTGAGGAGCGGTCCGCGCAGCGGACGGGAAGCCAATTGCTTGGCTTTCCGAGCGACGAAAGCCGGCAGGACAGAGAGGGGTGCTGTCCCGCCAGCGTCTCAAAGAAGACCGGCAGCGCCTACCGATGCGACAGAATATTCACCAGCCTGCCGAACGGATCGCGAACATAGAAGCGCCGCACGCCCCAGGGCTCGTCAGCCGGGCCATATTCGACGGCGAAGCCGGCGGCCTTCATACCCGCAAGCGCCGCATCCACATCGTCGACCTCGATCGAAAGGTCCGGCACCGGCGTACCTGACCCGCCCTCGGCCATGAAGCTCACCTGCGCCTGCATCCGTTCCTCGGAGCCATAGGTGGCGATCCAGCCTTGATCCATGAGGATGTCGAGGCCAAGCACGTCATGATAGAAGCGCTTCGCCGCCGCGATGTCCCTTGTGGCGATGTTGGCTACGATGCGCCGGACAGTCATCGCTCCGGCCCCTGTGCCGTGCGCCGCAGCGCCGTCACCTCGATCTCGATCTTCATCTCCGGCTTGTTGAGCTGGCACACGATCATCGTCGCCGCCGGGCGGATGTCGCCGAACGCCTCGCCGAGGATCGGGAAGACCACGTCAACGAAGGCCTGGTCGGTGATGTAGTAATGCGCCCGCACCACGTCGGCCATGTCGAAGCCGCCATCGGCCAGCGCCTTGGCGATGGTCGCGAGGCAATTGCGCGTCTGCGCCTCGACCGTATCCGGCATCGTCATGGTGGCATAGTCGTAGCCGGTCGTTCCCGAGACGAAACACCAGTCGCCCTGCACCACCGCGCGCGAATAGCCGGCGGTCTTCTCGAAGGGGGAGCCGGTGGAGATGAGCTTGCGCATGGGGCGGCCTCGTTGGGTTGCAGTCCTGCATTTAGCAGGCGGAGCGGCGCAGGTCGTGGGCCAAGCCGGGCGGAGCATTGTCACGAAGGCAGGCACAAGCCTTGGAAATTGGTCTGGGCCTTCCTCCGGTCGTCATTCGAGGGCGGAGCAAGGAGCGAAGCGACGCGCGCAGATCCTGGAATCCATGCCGTGACGTCGAAGCGCCGCCAGCGGAGCAGAATTCTGCTCCGATGCACTCTACGGCAAGCGTCACGGCATGATCCTCGGGTCTGCGCTCCGCTGCGCGTCGCTCCGCCCGTGGATGACGAAGCTGACGGGTGGTCAGCAAGACACCGGCCTAAGGTATGTTGAGCTTCAGGTCAGGCCGAGTCGAAAGTGGTGGCTGCCGAGAACCGGAGCGGAGCGTACTTAAGTACGTGAGCACCGGAAGCGCAGGAGGCCGCCACTTGCAGGCCGGCCTCACCTGAATATCAGCATACCTTAATTCCCCGACCCTTGCGCGTCGTCATAGGCCTTCTTGATGTCCTCAGGCCAGTCCTTGACCGGTGGCCAGGCCTGCGGCTCGCCATTGTCGCCGCGGCGGGCGAAATAGACTTTCTGCTTGGCCTGGTCGACCGCCATGAAGCCGTCGTTGCCGCCGCAGTCATGCGGCACGCAGCCGGTGGCGTAGAAGGCGCCGGATGCCGTCTTTTCGGTGCCGCCGCCGACCAGCAGGCTGGTCGCCATGTCGGGCATGTCGTCGCCCAGCAGCGCCTGTCCGGCCTTGTAGACGGCCTCGTTGTGGAAGGCGTCGATGATGTTGTCGTATTTCGACGGGTCGACGTCCTTCCAGCCGGTGCCGGGTTCGGGCGTGTAGGTCAGGTTGCCGGAGGTCGTCAGCCCTTCCGTGGGCGACCATTGCAGCGCCGGCTTGGAATCGCCGGGCAGCAGATAGGGCACGAAATAGATGGCGCTGTCGGAGACTGCCGCCGGCGGCGCGCCGCATTCGTCCTGCTCGACCGTGGTGGTCTGGATCTCGCCGTCCTTCGGCTTCCAGACGATGACCTTGGCCGGCCCGCACTGGTTGCCGCCGTCGCCGACATCGACCAGCGCCACGTTGACGTCGCCGATCTTGACGATCCTGTCGAAGAAGACGTCGTAATTGCTGGCCAACTGCTTGCCGTCATAGGACAGCACCTTCTCGCCGTCCTGCTCCGGCTGCGTGATGGTGAGCTGGCCGCCTTCGAACGGGATCGGCGCCTGCTTGTCGTCATCCGACGCGGCCTGGTCGCTGCCCGATCCCTGGTCGGATGCGCCTTGATCGGCCGCCGGCTGGTCGGACGTGGCGGGCGCCGGCTGCGTGGCCGGCGCGGCGGTCTGCGCATTCGCGCCGATTGTGACGAGAGCGAGTGCCGCCGAAGCAGCCAGAAGCGAGCGTGTCATGACTGTCCCTCCATTCAGCCGCCACGAACCCGGCCTGCCATGGCCGGGGCCTATCGATATAGCTTAGGTGCTCAGGCCCAGGGGCGCTGCTCGGCATTCTTCTTCTCGAAGGATGCGATGGCGCCGGCCTTCTCCATGGTCAGCCCGATGTCGTCGAGGCCGTTCAAGAGGCAATGGCGCTTGAAGTCGTCGAGGTCGAACGTCACCACGCCGCCGTCCGGCCCGCGGATTTCCTTGGCTTCCAGATCGATCGACAGCGTCGCGTTGGAGCCGCGCGAGGCGTCGTCCATCAGCTTGTCGAGGTCTTCCGGGCTGACGGTGATCGGCAGGATGCCGTTCTTGAAGCAGTTGTTGTAGAAGATGTCGGCGAACGAGGTCGAAATCACGCAGCGTATGCCGAAATCGAGCAGCGCCCAGGGCGCATGCTCGCGGCTCGAGCCGCAGCCGAAATTGTCGCCGGCGACCAGGATCTGCGCCTTGCGGTAGGCCGGCTTGTTGAGCACGAAATCCGGGTTCTCCGAACCGTCCTCATTGTAGCGCATCTCGGCGAAAAGCCCGGTGCCGAGCCCGGTGCGCTTGATCGTCTTGAGATAATCCTTCGGGATGATCATGTCGGTGTCGACATTGACGATCGGCATGGGCGCGGCGACGCCGGTGAGCTTGGTGAATTTATCCATGATCCTTGCCCGTCTTCTTGGCTTGCGGGGAATTTTGCCGGACGGTTTACACAAAGCCGGCGGCAAATGAAAGGCAACTGTTCGTGCGCGGGCCTTGGGCCAAGTCGAGCATGGCATGCGCGCCGGAGCTGCAATACCTAAAAACGGCTTCGAAATCCTGGCCGGCTGGTGCAGTCTGCGATCATGGTTGAGCCTTCCAAAGTCCTTTACGCCAGCGAGCCTGCCCTCGACGTCGCCGAATTCCGCCGTGTGCTGGTCGAATCCGGCCTCGGTGAAACACGGCCCGTGGACGACGAAGCGCGCCTGAAGACAATGCTCGGCAATGCCAATCTGGTGCTGACAGCGCGGCTCGACATCGAAGGGAAGCCGCTGATCGGCGTCGCGCGCGGCATCACCGATTTTTCCTGGGTCTGCTACATCTCCGAGCTCGCCGTATCCGCTTCGGCACAGGGTCTCGGCGTCGGCAAGGGCCTGATGGACGAAGCACAGCGCCACCTTGGCCCTTCCGTCGCCATCAGCCTGATCTCGATGCCCGACGCCGTCGGCTTCTACGAGCGCATCGGCATGATGCGCATGAGCGACGCCTTCTGGTTCTCCCGCAAGCGCTGACCTGAACCGCCACCGATATCGGAGCCGACTCCTGCCTGGAACCGGCGAGCCAGATCGACCCCGCTCCGTCGAGCTTTGCTCGACTCCTCTCCCCCGATCGACGGGGGAGATGCGAGTTCGCCGACCGTGGCTCTCTCCTCTCCCTCTGGAGGGGGGAGAGGTGGCGCTGCGAAGCAGCGACGGAGTGGGGGAAGGCGCTGCTCAAAAGCGAAGCCACCTCAAGACAGGCACAATCCGGCAAGCAAGAAAACTTAGGCAAGCAGTCATCAGGCGGCAGAATATTTTTGCCACCGCTTGACATGCAACCAAATGGTTGCATATTAAAGCCATGAGCATGGATGCCGTCTTTCGCGCTTTGGCCGACCCGACCCGCCGGCAATTGCTGGACAGTCTCCATGCCCGGAACGGGCAGACGCTGAACGCGCTCTGCGAGCACATGGAGATGACGCGCCAGGCGGTGACCAAGCACCTGGCGATCCTCGAGGAGGCCAACCTCGTCACCACCATGCGCCGCGGCCGCGAGAAGGAGCACTACCTCAACCCCGTTCCGATCAACGAGATCGCCGAGCGCTGGATCGGCAAGTTCGAGCGGGGGCGGCTTGCTGCCCTCAGCCACCTGAAGCAACGCCTTGAAAGGGAAGAGCCGTGAGCGAGAACAGCTTTGTCTATGTCACCTATATCCGCACGACGCCTGAAAAACTTTGGCAGGCGCTGACCGATCCGGAATTCAACCGGCAGTTCTTCCTCTGCTCCTATCAGGAGAGCGACTGGAAGGTCGGCTCGAGCTGGAAACTGATCTTCCCCGACGGGCGCGTCGCCGACTCGGGCGAGATCCTCGAGGTTGACCCGCCAAGACGCCTGGTCATCAAATGGCGCAACGAATGGATGCCCGAGGTCAAGGAGGACGGCTATACGCGCTGCACCTTCACCATAGAGCCCGATGGTGAGTTGATGAAGCTCGCCGTCATCCACGCGGCCGAGGGCCCGCACAGGCTGATCCCGAACGTCTCCAAGGGCTGGCCGCTGGTTCTGGCGAGCCTCAAGAGCCTGCTTGAAACCGGCAAGGGTTTCGAGCGCCCGCCGTCAAAGGGGTGAAGGTTCGTTTCGGATACGAGACAATCCTTTGTGGAGTTGAATCTGATGCTTCACTTGTCGTTGCCGCAAGCCATGGCGAATGCAGACACGGTCATGGCCTCGGCCGAGCTTTGCGCCCCGCCGGGCGAGGTTATCGCGGCGCTGGTCACCAGTGAAGTCGAGCGCTGGTGGGGTTCGCCCGAAACCTACCGCATGACCGACTGGTCCGCCGATCTGCGCGTCGGCGGCGGTTGGAACGTCACGGTGCAGGCCGCCGACGGCAGACACCTCCCCGCCGGCGGAAAATTCCTCGAAATCGAGATGCCGCGCCGCATCGTGCAGACGCGGCGCTACCATTGGGACCATCCGGCGCTGGGGCATCACGAGACGACGGTGGCTTATCTGCTGGAGCCGATCGCCGGCGGCACGCGGCTCACCGTCTGCCATGGCGGCTTCGCGGGTTTCCCGGATGCGGCGGCCGAACATGCCGAAGGCTGGGCGCGGGTGCTTGGGTGGCTGCAGGGCTATTTTACCGGCGCGGCCGCCCCTTCGCCCCTTGTGGGAGAAGAGAGCGCTGGCGCTAGATCACATTCAATTCCCTGAACGCCCTTCCTTCCGCCACCCGTTCATATCCAAACGCCCTGCAGTCCACCGTCCTGTACCCGCCATGCACGATCAACTCGGCGAGCGACTTCCCCACCGCCGGCGCCTGCTGCAGGCCGTGGCCGGAGAAACCGTTGGCGAAGAGGAAGTTCTGGACCTCCGGGTGCGGTCCGATCACCGCGTTCTGGTCGAGCGTGTTGTAGTCGTAATGCCCGACCCAGGCGCGCGTCGGCTTGATCGCCTCAAAGGCCGGGATGCGAGCGGCTAAGGTCGGCCAGATCACCTCTTCGAACAGCGGCCAGTTGACGTCGAAGTCCTTCGGATCGGGCGCGACATCGCCCTCCTCCGGCTCGGCGCCGCCGGTGAGGTAGACGGAGCCTTCCGGCCGCACATAGATTCCGCTTGGATCGACCAGCAGCGGCATGTCGGCATATTTCTCGCGCGCCTCGAAGACGAAGACGTTGCGCTTGCGCGGCTCGACCGGCAGCGCAAGCCCGGCAAAACCCGCCACCTTGCCGGCGTTCGGCCCGGCGGCGTTGACGACAATGTCCGCTTCCAGCGTCTCGCCATTGTCGAGGCTTACACTGGTGACGCGATTGCCCTCGCGCGCAATGCCGGTGACGGAGGCGGTGATGAAATCGATCTTCTTGTCGCGCAGCGCCTTGCGGAACAGTGTGAGCAGCGCATGCGCGTCGAACCAGCCCTCGCCGCTGCGGCCAAAGGCGCCGGCGGTGATGCCTTCGACCGACAGCCACGGGAAGCGGCGCGCCAGCTGCCCGGCGTCCTCGAGCAGGATATCGGCGCCCTCGGCGACCTGCGTCTCGTGATTGGACTTGAGGATCGGCAGGCCGGCCTCGCCGGCGAGGATGAGGTAGCCGCCCTCGCGAAAGCCGATATCGGCGTCGGCGCCGAAAATCTCCTTCAGCCGCCGGAACAGTTTCAGCGTGAACTGCGACAGGCGGATGTTTTCCGGGATGGAGAATTGCTGGCGGATCGAGGCGAGCGACAAGGTCGTCGCCGCGTGCGGAAACTGCGGATCGCGCTCGATCAGCGCGATCGAGCCGGTAAAGCCCTCCTCGCGCAAATAGTAGGCGACCGAGGACCCGACGATGGCTCCGCCGATGATGACGATGTCGTAGCGCATTTTTTCTCCGATCATTCGGTCGCGTCTTCACGCAACCGGCAAGTCGATCTCGAAGCGCGTGCCGCGCTCGGAGTCAACCAGCCTGATCGTGCCATCATGCGCTTTCAGGAGGGCCAGTACGATGCCGAGCCCCATGCCGGTGCCGCCGGACTCGCGCCGCGTGGTGAAGAACGGCTCGAAGATCCTGGCGCGGTTGGCGGCCGAGATGCCGTCGCCGTCGTCGCCGATCTGGACCGACGCGCGCTCGCCATCGGCTGAGGCATGGATCGCCGCCTGTCGGGCGCCATGCCTCGCCGAGTTGTCGATGAGGTTGGCGAGCACGATGCCGAGATTCTCGGCCGAGATGCCGAGCCTGATGTCGCCGCCGCCTTCAAGCCGCGCTTCCAGCCTGGTGTCGATCGGCAACGATGCCAGGGCCGCATGAAGCGTCGTGCTGTCGCCGCTCGGTTCCAGGTTCTCGGCGCGCGCCAGGTCGAGCAGCCGGCGCACCAGGAGATTGAGCCGCCCGGCGTCGGTGACGATGTTGTTGGAGAAGCGCTTGCGCTCGGCCTCGTCCATCGCGCCGCCGGAATCCCTGAGCAGCTCCGCCGCGCCCTGGATCGCCGTCAGCGGCGATTTCAATTCATGCGAGACATGGGTGGCGAAGGTCTGGATGCTGTCGGAGCGCGCCTGCAGCTTTTGCGCCATGTCGAGGAAGGCCGCGGACAGCGCCGCCATCTCGCGCGTGCCGTGATGGTCGAGCGGCCTGATTGCGTCGCGGTCGCCGGCGGCGATGCGCTTCGTGCGGTCGATCAGCGCGTAGATCGGCCGGCTGACCGTGCGGATGAACACCAGCGCGATCAAAAGTGTGCCGCCGAGGATGGCGATGGCCGCCAACGTCACCTTGCCGCGCTCGCCATAGAGGTGCTTGACGATGTTGTTCGGCGTTCGCGACAGATACACGACGCCGGCCACCCGGCCATCGAGCTCGACCGGCATGGCGACGAAGACGCGGACCTTGGTGCCGCGGCTGACCGAATAGAGCGGCGGGGTCGGCTGGTCGGGGATGCGCAGCCTGAGCTCGCTGGCATAGGCGCCGGAAAGCGCGGCCCGCACCTCTTCGATCTCGCCGAGCGACTGGCCGACCTCGTCGCCGCCGGCGATCACCACGCCGCGTGGATCGAGCAGCCGGAAGCCGGCGAGCGTCGTTTTCTGCGTCTCGTCGAGGATGCCGTCGAGCCGCGCGCCTATTGCCGCGAAGGCGGGATCGGGCGTGGCGGGAAGCGCCGCCGGCCGCGACGGCATGACATCGTCCGAGGCAAGGTCGAGGCGCGGCTCGATCGGATCATAGGGATAGTTGTTGTCCCTTGCCGGATCGGCCGAGACCGGCGCCCCCAGTCTTTCCGGGGCGATGCCGGCCGCGCGCACCTCGCTGGCATAGACGGCGGCGACGACCGCCCCTTGCGCGATCAGCTCGCCCTCGGTCTGGCGGATCAGCTGGTTCTCATAGAGCCGGAAGAAGAACAGCCCGACCAGCGGCAACGCCATGACCAGGATCAGGATGACGACGACGACGGTGGCGAGCCGCGGCCGCCACCTTTCCTTGCTCAACCACCGCATCGGCCGAGCCGGAAGCCGACGCCATGCACCGTCGCGATCGCATCGAGGCAGCCGACCGCAGCCAGCTTGGCCCGCACGTTGCGGATGTGGCTGTCGACCGTGCGTTCCGAGACATGGATGTTGGAGGCATAGGCATTGGCCATCACCGCGTCGCGGCCAAGCACGTGCTGCGGCCGGGCGAGGAAGCCTTTCAGGATCGCGAACTCGATCGCCGTCAAGGTGAGCGGCTTGCCGCCGAAACTTGCTTCATGGCTTGCCGGGACGAGCATGAGCTTGCCATGCGTGAATTCACGATCGTCCGCCTCTTCCTCCACGGCGGCCGGCCGCGCGCGCCGCAGGATGACGTTGACGCGGGCGACCAGCTCGCGCGGGCTGAACGGCTTGGACACATAGTCGTCGCCGCCCATCTCCAGACCCAGAATGCGGTCGATCTCTTCATCCCGCGCGGACAGGAACAGCACCGGCACGTCGGATTTTTGCCTGAGCCGGCGGCAGACCTCGAGCCCGTCCATCTCCGGCATGCCGATGTCGAGCACGATGAGGTCGGGCGCGCGGCGCTCGACCGCCTGGAGTGCTGCGGCGCCATCGGCGACGGCGGCCGTCTTCATGCCGGCCTTTTCCAGCGCGAAGCAGATGATCTCGCGGATATGCGGGTCGTCGTCGGCGACGAGGATGTTGTGTGGCATCGATCAATGGCCCGGTGCGGACGGTTGCGCAGATGGAGGAAGCACGAGCGGGCCTCTGTTGTCGAGAACCCGTACCAGCCGCCAGTCGCGAAAGCTCCAGGCGCGCCATTTCTTTTGTTCGGCAAGATAATCGTCGATCATCGCCTGGTCGGCCAGATAAGTGGTCGGCATTCCGATCTTGTGTGTGTAGTAGCGGTCCAGCGCCGGCATGGCGACAGCGCCGAGCGAGTGCAGATACGACGTGTCGAGCGGAGTGCCGGATCCGGTCATTTCCAGGGAATGGTCGACATTGAAGTTGGCGATCGTTGCTGCGAAGTTGACGAAGCAACAGGCATAAAGCGTCGCCGATAGTGTCACAAGATTGGCGGAAAGCAGCCATTCGCCGGATTTTTGAAGCGCGATGCGGGCGACGATGAGGGCCAGCCCCGCCGCCACCAGTCCCATCCAGATGAAGGCGGCGATGCGCAGATAGGTGAGCGCATAGACGTCGATATAGAGATCGAGCCGCAGCATCGAGGAGATCACCAGCGCGATGTTCTGCGCCACCCAGAGATAGACCAGCCCGCGGATTAGCGGATCCCGGGACGTCTCGCTGCCCGAGCGCAGCGCCGCCAGCACGAAGCCGGCGGCGAGCAGCGCGGTGGCGACCAGCGGATAGGCGCCGCGATGCGCATAGGCGGCATAGGTCATCCCGTTGGGCAGGGCGACTCCGCCCCAGAGATAGGTGGCGTCGAGCGCGCTCTGCACCGCGAACAAGCCATTGAAGACAATCAGCGCGCGCAGGATGGCCGCTTTGCCGAAGAGGACATCCTCGGCCTTCGCCGGTCTCGCTGCAGGCGTGGCAGGCAAAACGCGCCTGACACGGAAAACGAAGCGCGGCAGGCGCGGCCTCAGGAACGCCCAGACGCCGGCAAGCACGATCAGCCAGAAGATCAGCCGCGCGAACTCAATTTTTTCGAGGAGCGCGTAGAGGTCGATCAGCGACAGCCAGTGCTCGATGATCGGATTGGCGGCGCCGAACAGCGCCAGGAAGACGACGCCAAGCGTCAAGGGCATGATCCAGACGACAATCGCCGTAAGCTGAAGCCGCCGCTGACCGAGTTCGCGCGCCGCCTTGCGCCAGCGGAAGAAGTCGCGGGCGAAGCGGAAAGGCGCTGCGACCAGGAACAGGCTGAGCTGGCGGGCTATTCGGGCAGGTTCGCTGCGCAGCCGCCCGGCCAACGACAGCGCGAAGACCGCAAGCGCTGCGACAGCGACCAGCAGCGAAAGCGGGCTGACATTTTCGACCAGCGGCAGCAGCGCGGCGAACAGCGCGGCCGGCTTCAGCCAGACCCGGCCGTCGCTGAGCGCCACCGGATGCATGGCGACGACCGTGGCGGCGAGCACGGTCGCGAAGATGAAGACGGTGATCCCGACCGGCTGGCCGTAGAAAAGAAAATCGGCCAGCGCCACCAGCAGCGCGGCGGCGCCGACACGGCGGCAGTAGCTCGGGACAGGCGATGTCTTGCTCGGCGGCGCCGTCATGGTCATCGTCGTCATCGCTGGGCCTTCCTGGCTGTGTTAGCGCCGCCGCATGCCGGCCGCGATCTGAACGGAAGCACCGTCGCCGTCACGCGCCGCCTTTGCGGCTCGACGAGCCACCAGCCTTCGTCGCGGAGCCGGCGCGGTAGGGACCAGCGTGGTGTGTGAGGTGTTCGCATGCCGGCTTTGTCGCCGACGGGCACGGTGAACGCGCGGCGGATTGGAGGAGGTTTTCCGCACAGATTTGCAGATTTGGTGCAGGACAGCCTGGCGCCGGCGTCCGAGACGCTCGAGTACGGCATCGCATATGGCGGTGCCAGCCCCTGGGATGTCGTCAAAGGCGATAGAGAGGGTTCTTGCGCGTGAAGCTGCGATCTATCCTTCGTCATTCTAGGGCGGAGCAAGGAGCGAAGCGACGCGCGCAGACCCTAGAATGACGAAGGACGGGTTGGCAGGACAGCGTGCGCCTCCGCCCTGCCGGGCATCTCACCCTTGCGGCCCCTCAAGGAGAAGATTACTCCCCGCCTTGCCTCATCCGCCATCACCCTGCATAGATCGGCCATGGCTCAGGAACCTACCGCCCGCGCCGCTCGGTGCTTTACATTCCCGCCTCGAACGACAAGGCGCTCGCCAAGATCGCTTCGCTTGCCTGCGACGCCGTCATCATCGATCTCGAGGACGCCGTCCTGCCCGCCGACAAGAAAGCGGCGCGCGACAAGATTGCCGGCATCCTTGGCCGGCGCGAAAAACGCTGCGAGATGGTGGTGCGCATCAACCCGCTCGCCGGCGAATGGGGCGCCGACGATCTGTTGGCCGTGGCCAAGGCCGAGCCCGACGGCATTCTCCTGCCCAAGATCGGCACGCCGCGCGACATCCTCGAGGCCGGCGACCTGCTCGACGACAATTTCGCGCCGGACGGCGTGAAACTGTGGGCGATGGTCGAGACGCCCAAGGCGCTGCTCAACATCGGCGCCATCGCCGAGCTTGGCCGCGATCCAGCGTCGCGCCTCGCTTGTTTCGTTGCCGGAACGAATGACCTGGTGAAGGCGACCGGCATCCTGGCGACGCCCGACCGGCGCTATCTGATGCCCTGGCTGATGCAACTGGTGCTCGCCGCGCGCGCCGGCGGCCTCGACGTGATCGACGGCGTCGCCAATGATTTTCGCGACCTCGACGCCCTGGCGCGCGAATGCGCCGACGGCGCGGCCATGGGTTTCGACGGCAAGTCGCTGATCCATCCCGCCCAGATCGAGCCGGCGAACCGCGCCTTCTCGCCGACGCCCGAGGCGCTGGCCAGGGCGCGTGCGATCAGGGATGCGTTCGCGCGGCCCGAAAATGCCGGCAAGGGCGTGATCACGATGGACGGCCGCATGGTCGAGCGGCTGCATCTGGCGGAAGCCGAGAAACTTCTGGCGAAGGCGATAATCATCGGCGCATGATGCGCCGATATTCAAGACAGGCTCGAAAATGAAACTCTACCGCTTTCTGTCCGGCCCGGACGATTCAACCTTCTGCCACAAGGTGACGGCGGCGCTGAACAAGGGCTGGCACCTGTTCGGCTCGCCGACCTACGCCTATGACAAGAAGACCAAGTCGATGCGCTGCGGCCAGGCCGTGGTGAAGGATGTCGAAGGCCAAGACTACGGCCCGGACACCAAGCTCAGCGACTGGTAGAAAGGGCGGCAGCCCCCAACTTCGTCATTCTAGGGCGGAGCAGGAGCGAAGCTCCGTCGCGAAGACCCTAGAATCCATGCCGTTACCTGAGCCGAAAGGCGCAGCGGATCAGAATATAGGGGACGTTTGCGGGTGTCGGGCGGCAAGCGTTCCGTTCTGCACCGCGGGTTTGGTGTTGATGGAACGGCATGGATCCTAGGGTCTGCGCGCGTCGCTTCGCTCCTTGCTTCGCCCTAGGATGACGAAGTGCGCGCTCAGCCCGCCGCCGCCTGCTCGGCCGCCTCCTCGATGCGCTCCATGTCGTCGTCCGACAGGCCGAAATGGTGACCGATCTCGTGGATCAGCACGTGGGTGACGATGTCGCCCATCGTCTCTTCGTTCTCGGCCCAGTAGTCGAGTATGGCGCGGCGGTAGAGCGTGATGCGGTTCGGCCCCTCGCCGGTCTGCGGGTTCCAGCGCTCGGCGATGCCGCGTCCCTCGAACAGGCCGAGCAGGTCGAAGGGCGTTTCCAGCGACAGATCGTCCATGATCTCGTCGGTCGGGAAATCGGCGATCTGGATGATGATCTCGCCGGTGAGCTTGCGGAACTCGTCCGGCAGATGGGCATAGGTCTCCAGCGCCAGAAGCTCCATCTCGTCCATCGACGGGGAGAGCTGGTCGTGCCAGGTGCGTGTCTTGTAGATGCGGGCCATGAAATTTCCTTTGATCCCGGCATATAGGCTTTCGCGCCGATTGAGGCAAATGAGCCGGCTGGGCGTTCGCTTTCAGGGTAAAAGCTCGAAGGAATAAATTCCGCATATTGTACTTCGCGTACCCAAGGGGTATGATCCATGATCATCCCCTTGAAATCAGGGCCGACCAGCATCAGCGGTCACCCGTTGATAGGTTCGCAGTTGACCCGATTTATCTACTCGGACGAGTCAGGCTCTTCGGCAAAAGAGAATGTGACCGTTGTTGCCTCCGCGATCGTACATGGCGATTCACAGTGGCGACCTTTGGCCGAACGGCTTCTCAAAATCAAAAGGGACGTCCCAATCGCCATCAGAGATAGCTTTGTTTTCCACGCGACAGATTTGTTCTCTGGGAAGGCATATGGCGAGCAGTGGAACCGAGATCAAAAACCAGTTCGGTCATGGGCTACTCTAGAAAAGCTATGTCGCATCCCAGCCGAACTGAAAATCCCGATAGCAATTGGCGTTTGCCGACGCTTAGACGATTTAAACAAGAGGCTCTCGCTAGCTGGGATGGATCCAGGAGTGCTAGCAAACCTAGAGCCAACTGACCGCGTCTCTCTACAGGTGTATGTCGCGTTTCATGGCAGTGTATTTGCGGCTGATCGCTGGTTGCGCTTCGGCGCGCCGGATGAAGTGGCAATGATAATCCATGAAGCCGGAACTGAAATCGACACTGTGCTGAAACATTCACCGAAGTCGCTTGCAAAGGGCATTGATTTTATAAATCAACCGCCCGTTCTATCCATTGCGTCGGTCAACGTGGCCAAGAAGGATGAGGAACCGCTTCTGCAACTAGCTGATACCTGCGCTTTTGTTGCTAGACGCTACCTTGCCGGTCTTCCGGGTATTGATCGTTTCGTTGATGCGATAGGTTTCCGCGCTGTTTTGGACAGCATTAAAGAGGGGGCCGTCGCCAACGCAATCTATGCCGAACACGAATGGGAGACCGCATCACCCGCTCAACGTTCCTGAGATTTAGGTGGCAATACCTTTCGGAATGCCCGTTCGAACGCTTCTCCGCTCTCATCTGCCTCAAGCTCCCTAGCGGTTTGTTTGAACCGCTCGGATTGCTCTTTCTGACTAAGCTTTCCGGCCTTTTTCCCGGGCGGCTTTCGGGCGGTATTTGGACGGTCGCCAGACGCCATAGGGTGCCTCACCTTGCACTAGTCGTTTCGTAGGTGAGCCGCTTGCCAACCACACCGTCAAGGATGCGGCCGGCGCGCGCCTCGTCGTTCACGCCAAGGGCTACGCGCTGATTGTGGCGGAAGTCGAATTCCGCAAGGTAGCGGTGAAGGTGCTTTTCAGCGCAATGCTGGTAGGTGCCCTTCATGCCGCGCTTGAACACGCTGAAATAGCTTTCGATGGTGTTGGTGTGAGCGCCGCCGCGCACATACTCGCCAGCCGAATGCTTGACGGTCCAGGTCGCGCCAACGGTCGGATAAAGATTGCTCTCGTCGGTCATCAGGACGCTTTCATGGGTGATGTTTGCCGCCACCAGCTCGGAGACGTTGACCTTGGTTGCCTGCGCAACGTGGAAGGTGCGCACGATGCCGCCGCGCTCGACAAGGCCAAGGATAGCGCGCTTCTCAGCCGCCTTGCCCTTCTTGATGTAGGGGCGGCCACGACGATTCTTAGACGGCTCTGGATTGGCCTTCTTGCCCCAATAGGTCTCGTCGGCCTCGACAATCAGACCGTTGCCCCCAAGCGGGCCAAGGTTGCCGTCGCGCATAGCCTCACGAATGCGATGCGACATGAACCAAGCGGTTTTCAGGGTCACGCCAAGTGTGCGGTGCAGTTGGTTGCTCGAAATGCCCTTCTTGGACGAGGCGATGAGGAAGATCGCCTGCAACCAGAAATGCAGCGGAACATGGCTGGCTTCGAAGATGGTGCCGACCTTGACCGTAAAGGGCTTGCGGCACTGGTAGCACTTGTAGGTGCCAATCCGGGTGCTTTTGCCTTCCATCTTCGAGATACGCTCGAAGCCGCCGCAATGCGGGCAAACGGGACCATTCGGCCAAATCCTGGCCTCAACGACCTTGTAGGCTTCGGCCTCGTCGTGGAAATGGCGGTCTGAAAGAACGGACATCGGTCTAACTCCTTATAGGATAAACCTATTCCGGATTTTTGGGTACGTCAAGTATAATATAAGGAATAAATTCCTTGTGACTCTGCTTGACTCTTCCGGCCGCCTCTGGAATCTATAGGAACATAACAGGAACAATTGCTGCCGGAAGTGAACGTCATGGCGATGAGCGCCGTGGCGCGGGACACTGTTTTTGCCCTGCGCCGCCAGATCGCGAAGATCGAGGGAACGCTGCCCGAGCGCCTGGAAGCGTCGGCGGCCGGTAGTATCGTGGACGCCACTCGATCGGACAGGACGATCGTCCGGCGTGGGCTCGCCGTGGCTTCGGCGGACGCCTTCCTGCATACCGGCATCGGTCGCCTCGACGCCGCCCTCGGCGGCGGCCTGCCCAAGGCGGCGCTCAGCGAAATCCATGGCCTGGAGACCCGCGATGCCGGCGCCGTTGCCGGCTTCGCGCTGTCGCTCGTAAGCCTGGTCCTCAGAGAGAAGCAGGGGCTGCCGATCCTCTGGGTCGGCACGGCGGAAATTTTCCACGAGGCCGGCTTTCCCTATGCCAGGGGCCTTCACGCCCTGTTCGGCATCGAGCCGGAGCAATTGCTGTTTTCCGAGGCGCCAAAACTGCTCGACGCACTGTGGATCGCCGAGGAGGCCGCCCGCATGACGGCCTTTGCCGCGGTCATCCTCGAGATCCGCGGCAGTCCGCAGCGGCTCGACCTCACCGCCACGCGCCGGCTGCACGCCCGCGCCCAGAATGCCGGCCGGCCGCTGCTTTTGCTGCGCCAGGCCGGCGAGGCCGACCCCACTGCCGCCCCGGTGCGCCTCATCGTCTCGGCGGCGGCGGCGGCAAGCCGCGAAACCGTCGCCGGGCCGCTCGCCGGCTCGATCGGCCGCCCCGCCTTCAAACTCGATATCGGCAAGAGCCGCACGGCCCTGCCCGGACAATTCACACTGGAGTGGAACCCAAATGAGCACGCTTTTGCAGAAAGAACAGAGAATTCTGTCGCTGTGGTTCCCGCATCTGGCCGCGGAGCGGATCCTGCGCCAGCGCCTGGGGCGGTCCTGGCGTTCCCGGCCCCCGCATCACCTGCCGTCACCTCACCCGCCGCTTGTGATCAGCCATCGCGACAACAACACCCAGCGCATCGCGGCCCTCGACGAGCGGGCTGAGGCGCTCAGATTGAAGCGCGGCATGGGCATCGCCGATGCGCGCGCCATGCATCCCTCGATCGATGTGGTCGAGGCCGATGCGGAAGCCGACCGCCGGCTGCTCGAAGGCCTTGCCGACTGGTGCGACCGCTACACGCCGCTGGTGGCGATCGACGGCGAGGACGGGCTGTTCCTCGACGTCACCGGCTGCACGCATCTCTTCGGCGGCGAGCGCGCCATGCAGGACGAGATCCTCACCCGCTTCTTCCAGCAGGGTTTCGATGTCCGCGCCGGCCTCGCCTCGACGCCGGGCGCCGCCTGGGCGGCGGCGCGCTTCCATGGCGACCGCATCATCGCCGGCGGCGAGGAGGAGGCGCTCCTGGCGCCATTGCCACTGTCGGCGCTGCGCATCGCGCCGGAGACCCGCGTCGGCTTGGAAAGTGTGGGCCTGCGCACCGCCGGCGCGGTGATGGCCGCGCCCCGCGCGCCGCTCGCCCGCCGCTTCGGCGCCACCTTGCTTCTGCGCCTCGATCAGGCGCTCGGCCGCCTCGACGAGGCCGTGTCGCCGCGCCTTCCCGTCGCGCCGCTCTCGGTCGAGCGCCACCTTGCCGAGCCGGTCGTGCTCACCGACGACATCGAGCGGCTGGTGAGCCGGCTGGCGATCGCCTTGAAGAGCGACCTCGAACGCCGCGGCGAGGGCGCGCGCACGCTGGCGCTGCTTCTCTTCCGCGTCGACGGCGCCGTCAGCCGCATCGCCGTCGGCACCTCGCGCCCGATGCGCGAGCCGCGGCTGATCCAAAGACTGTTCCATGAGCGGCTCACCGCCTTGGAGCAGACCATCGACGCCGGCTTCGGCTTCGACCTCGTGCGGTTGTCCGTGCTGTCGGTCGCGGCCTTCGACTTGGCTCAGGGCGACCTCACCGGCAAGACGAACGACGATGACGCCGACATCGCGCTCTTCGCCGACCGCGTCCGCGCCCGTCTCGGCGAGACCGCCATGCTGAAGCCGGTGGCCGTCGAAAGCCATCTGCCGGAACGCGCTGTCAAAACCGTGCCTTTCGCCGAAGCGCCGCAAAGACGCGCTCCGGCCGGCCGGGCAGCACCCCCCCGAACGGCGCCGCCGATGACCGTCTATCCGCCGGAGCGGCCGGTGCGCCTGTTCCGCTCGCCCGAGCCGATCGAGGTGCCGGCGACCGAGATACCGGAAGGTCCGCCGATGAATTTCCGCTGGCGGCGCGCGCTCTACCGCGTCGCCCGCGCCGAGGGGCCGGAGCGCATCGCCGCCGAATGGTGGCGGCAATTGCCCGGTGAGGAGGAGGCGCCGACCCGCGATTATTACCGCATCGAGGACAGCGAGGGACGTCGCTACTGGCTCTACCGCCAGGGCCTCTACAGCAGCGCCGCGCAGGCCGCGCCGCCGCGCTGGTTCATGCATGGGGTGTTCGCATGAACGCGCTGACAGTCATCCCCTATGCCGAGTTCGGCATAAGTTCGAATTTCTCCTTCCTGCGCGGCGCTTCGAAACCCGAGGAACTGGTGGTGACCGCGAAGTTCTACGGTTTTTCGTCGATCGGGCTTGCCGACAGGAACACGGTCGCCGGCGTCGTGCGCGCCTGGCAGCAGGCCAGGGTGGAGAAGATGGCCTATCACCCCGGCTGCCGCCTGGTTTTCGGTGACGGCACGCCGGATATCCTCGCCTATCCCCGCGACCGCCAGGGCTGGGGCCATCTCTGCCGCATGCTGACCCAGGCCAATCTGCGCGACGAGAACGAGAAGGGCGCGACGCTGCTCCAGTTGAGCGACCTGCTCGAATGGGGCGATCGGATGTCGCTGGCGATCCTGTCCGATCTGTCGGCAGGCGCCGAGGACAGCTTGTCATTTATTAGCCGGCTTAAGGATCACTTCGGCGCGGCGCTCCGTCTTGCCGTGGCGCCGGATTATGCCGGCAACGATCGTTTCCGCATCGAGCAGGCGGTGTCGATGGCCGAGCACGCCCGCGTCCCGCTGATGGCGACCAACGACGTGCTCTATCACGCCGCCGACCGCCGCCCGCTGCAGGACGTGCTCACCGCGATCCGCCTCAACACGCCGGTTTCCGAGGTCGGGCTGGAGCTGACGGCCAATGCCGAGCGCCACCTGAAACCGCCGCTGGAGATGGCGCGGCTTTTCCGCCGCCACCCGCAGGCGCTGGCGGAGACGCTGCGCTTCGCCGACGAGCTCACCTTCTCGCTCAGCGACCTCGAATACAATTATCCGGACGAGCCGACCGAATCCGGGCTTGGACCGCAGGCCGAGCTCGAACGCTTGGCGCGGGAAGGGGCGGTCAGGCGCTATCCGGCCGGCGTTCCCGATTATGTGCTGAAACGCATCGACAGCGAACTCGCTTTGATCGAGCGCCTGAACTACGCGCGCTATTTCCTCACCGTCCACGACATCGTCAAATTCGCCCGCAGCCAGGACATCCTCTGCCAGGGCCGAGGTTCGGCCGCCAATTCGATCATCTGCTTCTGCATCGGCATCACCGAGGTCGGCCCGGAACGCATCGACACCTTGTTCGAGCGCTTCATCTCGGAAGAGCGCAACGAGCCGCCCGACATCGACGTCGATTTCGAGCATGAGCGGCGTGAAGAGGTCATTCAGTACATCTATACGAAATACAGCACCAAGCGCACCGCCTTGGCCGCCGCCGTCATCAGCTATCGCGGCCGCTCCGCCTTGCGCGAGGTGGCCAAGGCCATGGGCCTGTCGGAAGATGTGCGCAGCGCGCTGTCCAGCACCATCTGGGGCTGGTCGACCTCGGAGCTCGGCGAAAAAGAAGCCAATGCCGGCGGCCTCGACCGCGCCGATCCGCTGTCCAGGCAGGTGCTGGAACGCGCCAACGAGATCATGGGCTTTCCCCGCCATCTTTCCCAGCATGTCGGCGGCTTCGTCATCACCCGCGACCGGCTCGACGAGGTCGTGCCCATCGTCAAGACGGCGATGGAGGAGCGCAAGATGGTTGAGTGGGACAAGGACGACCTCGACGCGGTGAAGATCCTCAAGGTGGACGTGCTGGCGCTCGGCATGCTGACCTGCCTGAAGCGCGCCTTCACCTTGCTCACCGATCATTATCCGCGAGCCCGGGATCCGTTTGGACAGCCCTATGTGCTCGCCACACTTCCGGAAGAGGACAGACGCGTTTACGCCATGATCCAAAGAGCCGACACGCTCGGCGTCTTCCAGATCGAGTCGCGCGCGCAGATGTCGATGCTGCCGCGCCTCAAGCCAAAGAACTTCTACGACCTCGTCATCGAGGTGGCGATCGTGCGCCCCGGCCCGATCCAGGGCGACATGGTTCATCCCTATCTGCGTAGACGACAGGGCAAGGAGAAAGCCGAATACCCCAAGCCTGAGCTGGAAGAGATCCTTGGCAAGACGCTCGGCGTGCCTTTGTTTCAGGAGCAGGCGATGAAGATCGCCATTGTCGCCGGCGGCTTCCGGCCGGGCGAAGCCGACGAACTGCGCCGCGCCATGGCGACCTTCAAGCGAACCGGCACGATAGGCAACTATGAGACGCGGATGGTCGAAGGGATGGTCGAGAAAGGCTATCCCAGGGAGTTTGCCGAGCGCTGCTTCAAGCAGATCGAAGGCTTTGGCGAATATGGCTTTCCCGAAAGCCACGCCGCCTCCTTCGCGTTGCTGGTCTATGCCTCCTGCTGGTTCAAGACCTTCTTTCCCGATGTGTTCTGCGCCGCCATCCTCAACGCGCAACCGATGGGTTTCTACCAGCCGGCGCAGCTCGTGCGCGACGCGCGCGACCATGGCGTCGAGGTGCGCGAGGTCGACATCAACCATTCCGTCTGGGACTGCACGCTGGAGGCCACCGCCTTCGATCCGTCCCGCATCCTCGAGCGCCACGCCTCGATGCGCGGCGTCATCAAGACGGCGCATGCCGTCCGCCTCGGCTTCCGCCAGATCAAGGGCCTGTCCGAAGAGCGCATGGATATAGTCGTTGCCCAGCGCGGCGATGGCTATCGGTCGGTCAGGGATGTCTGGTTGCGCTCGGGCCTCGATGTCGGCGAGATCGAGAGATTGGCGCAGGCTGATGCGTTCCGCTCGATCGGCCTCGACCGCCGTGCCGCGCTCTGGGAGGTGCGGGCGCTCGACGGCAAGAGCGCAGCCGAGAAACTGCCGCTGTTCGACCGGCCCGCTCTCGGCCTGCGCGAGCTGGAGCCGGAAACGAAACTGCCGAAGATGCCGCTCGGCGAGCATGTCGTGCACGACTACCGCTCGCTCGGCCTGTCGCTGAAGGAGCATCCCGTCGCCTTCCTGCGCGAAAGGCTGGATCGCGCCGGCGTCACCGCCAATGCCCGCCTGCCGTCGGTGCGCGACGGCCGCCGCGTCTCCGTCGCCGGACTGGTGCTGGTGCGCCAGCGCCCAGGCAAGGGCAATGCGATCTTCCTCACGCTGGAAGACGAAAAATCGATCGCCAACGTCATCATCTGGCCACGCGTCTTCGACCGCTTCCGCTCCGTCGTCATGGGCGCCCGCTTCATCCGCGTCACCGGCAAGCTGCAGCATGAATCGGACGTCATCCACATCGTCGCCGACCGGATCGAGGATCTGACCTCCTGGCTGAGCGTGTTGCTGGAGTCCGCCAACCGCCCGGTCATCGAGCATAATCCCGCCGAACGGCCGGCTGGATCAGAGTCCGCCGCAAGCCGCGGCCTGCCGGTCCGCCAGGATATCGCCACGCTGTCGGGCACGGCACGCCAGGTCATGCCGAAGGGGCGGAATTTTCAGTAGCAGCGATTTCCAGCACAAAAGGGAACGCAGCAGAGGCAAGAAACGCAATCGCCGCCTGCGCAAGCCCACTCATGACGGCCCGCCGAGCCGCGGCGTCCGCGGCGCCAGCATGTCCTCGGCCGAGATCGTGCGCGCCTCCGAAGGCAGCATGATCGGGATACCGTCGCGCACCGGATAGGCGAGCTTCGCCACGCGCGAGACCAGCTCGCTGCGCTCGGGGTCCCAGGTCAGCGGCCCCTTGGTCAGCGGGCAGGCCAGCAGCTCCAGCAGCTTCGGGTCGACCTCGGCCTTCCGTCCGTCACGTCCGTCAGCCATGAACCCATTCCCGTACCGGCAACCTATTGCAGGCTTGGCCCAAATTCATCATCCTCGCGCGCCAGCGTTATTTCGGTGATGGCGATCAGCGTCTCGGCGCGCGTCTTCAGGTCCGGAGCTTCCAGCAGCGCCTGTTTCTCGGCCGGTCCATAGGGCGCCATCATCGACAGCGCGTTGACCAGCATGCCGTTTTCGGCGCGGCTGACGCTTTCCCAGTCGGCCTCGAGGTCGTTGGCTTGCAGATAGGCGCGAAACGCCTTGAGCAGCGCCGGCCGGTCGACCTCGGCGCCGGCCGGGTCTTCCTCGAGGTCGGCCAAAAACGGCCTGATCTTGCACTGCCGGAACGGCGCCTTTGCCGCGAGCTCCTGCACGATGCGAAACCGGCATACGCCCTGCAGCGAGATCAGGTAGCGCCCGTCGCCGGTCTCGGCGAGCGAGATGATGCGCCCGGCGCAACCGACGCTGCACAGCTCGGGCTCGCCGTCATCGCGCAATGCGCCGTCAAGGCTGGGCTGGACCATGCCGATCAGCCGCGAGCCGGCCATCGCCAGGTCGATCATCTGCAGGTAACGCGGCTCGAAGACGTTGAGCGGCATGCGGCCGCCCGGCAGAAGCAGCGCCCCGGCAAGCGGGAACACCGGGATTGCCGCCGGCAGATCCTTGGCAAGCCGATAGAGTGCGTTACCGACGCGCACCGCGACCCTCCCAAAGCAACGCCGGCAAGCGCATCAAGCTGCAATCTCCTCTCGCACCGGCAAACTCGCCTCTATCGGCATCCGGCCCCGCCCTTATCTGGCGCTGACGTCCCGCTGCGCAAGCCTGCCGGCCACGACAGCCGGCAAAAAATTCACGGCAATTCCGCGAAAAGTGCCTGGCGGTCAGGTTCGGCGACTTCGCCGTGGCCTCCCGTCCGGAATTGCGCAAAACCAAACTTAAAGCGGTTCGGCGATTCTGTGAAACGCCGAACCGCTCTAGGAAAACAGCAGCGACGAGAGCTTGCGGCGTGCCGCGAGCGTCGCCTCGTCGGTCATTCCCCAGGCCTCGAACAGTTTCAACAGCTGCGCCCTGGCGCCGTCGTCGTTCCAGGTCCGGTCGGCCTTGACGATCGCCAGCAGGTTGTCGGCGGCCGCGTTGCGCTCGCCGCGCGCGTTCTGGATCATCGCCAGGTCGAAGCGCGCCTGATGGTCGGCCGGGTCGGCGGCGAGCCGGCGCTCGAACTCGGCCGGGCTGCCGAGCGCGGCCGCTTCCGCGGCAAGCGTCATCTTGGCGCGCAGCGCCGCCAGCGCCGGCGCGTCCTTCTTGTCCTCGGGCGCCCGCGCCAGCACGGCTTCGGCGCCTTCCGCATCCCCGGCATCGAACAGGATCTCGCCCAGGCCCGCGACCGCCTCGATCGTCTCCGGCGCCTGCTCGAGGATCGCATCGTAGATGTCGGCAGCGGTCTGGACGTCGCCGGCCGTACGCGCCTCGGCCGCCGCGGCAAGCGCGTCCGCGATCTGCGGCGCGCCGCCGCCCTTGCCGCCGACCTTCTGGATGAACTGGGCGATCTGGCTTTCCGGAACAGCGCCCATGAAGCCGTCGACGGGCTGGCCGTCCTTGAAGGCGATGACGGCGGGGATCGACTGGATGCCGAGCTGGCCGGCGATCGAGGGATGATCGTCGATGTTCATCTTGACCAGCTTGACCTTGCCGCCGGCGTCCTTCACCGCCTTTTCGAGCTGCGGCGTCAGCTGCTTGCAGGGCCCGCACCATGGCGCCCAGAAGTCGACCAGCACCGGCTGGCGGCGCGATTCCTGGATGACGTCGGCGGCGAAGGTGGCGGTCGTGGTGTCCTTGATCAGGTCGGCCGCCGCCGGTGCGTCGCCGAGCGAAACCTTGGCGCGGTCGCCGCCGCCATATTGCACCATCTGGGCGTACTGGCCGCCATTACCGCCGAACGCGCCGCTATACGGATTGTCGTCACTCATATTCTCGCCCTTTCGGTCACGCTCTCGGGCGTCGGCGCCCGGCGCGTCATTGTCGGATTTCAAAAACCGCCTTCCATGTGGCGATCAGCCCCTGAGTTTCAAGGTAGTGGGACTTTCAAGGTCATGAGACCTTCAGGATAACAGGATCGTGGCCGGTTGCCTCGACGAATCTGATCAGGTCGGCGGCGGCGATCGAGGTCGTCGCCTCATTGGTCAGCGGGTGGCCGTTGATGACGTCGTGGCTCATCAACGCCTGGTCGAGCACGATCTTGACCTTTCCTTCCGTGTCGTTGATCAGGCCGAAAACGGTGACCGCGCCGGGGATGACGCCGAGCAGCTCCATCAGCATTTCCGGCTTGCCGAAGGACACCCGGCTGGCGGCGCCGATCAGGTGGTGGATCTGTTTCAGGTCGACCACGGCGTCCTCGCCGACGGTGACGAGGAAGTAATTGTCCTTCTTGTCCTTGAGGAACAGGTTCTTGGTGTGGCCGCCGGGGATTTCGCCGCGCAGGCCTTGCGAATCGGCGACCGTGAACAGCGGCGGGTGCCGCACCGTCGTGACGGCAATGCCGAGGTCGGCAAGAAAGGCGTTGAGCTCGGCTTCGGTCTTCGGCATCGGTCCTCGCGCGTTCGAACAGGGCTCATGCCGTTTACGGCCAACGGCGCCCCCGGGGCAAGGCTGCCGCAGCGATTCCAGGCAAGGCGAACGGCGGCTTTGCCCGGGACTCGCGACCTGCCCGGTTTTGGACACGCTTCGATGCTTTCGAAGCGAACTTCGCCGCGCGAGGGCTTCCCGCCAAAAGACCGTCATTTCCCTGTTGCAATCGCCGCGCTCTTCGGCCATATAGGCCCGGCTTGCGGCCCAAGGCCGCGCGAGCGGGTGTAGCTCAGGGGTAGAGCACAACCTTGCCAAGGTTGGGGTCGAGCGTTCGAATCGCTTCACCCGCTCCAGTTTTCTTAACGAAATCAAGCAAATAAATCGGCCACCTTCGGGTGGCCGATTTGCGTCTTGACCTTTGGTGTCCACCGGGTGACCACACAACATCGACAGAGTCAGGAATTTGCTATGAAGATCGCCGTCTTTTGTGGTTACAATTTTGGAGAAGGCCAGGAATTTAGGCGTGCGGCCACAGAGCTAGGAAGCGTTCTGGCTCAGAGGAAGATCGGTTTGATCTATGGTGGGGCAGCGGCGGGGCTGATGGGCTTGATCGCCGATGCTGCGCTCGCCGAGGGTGGCGAAGTTATTGGAATCATCCCAAAGGCGTTGCATGCACGAGAGGGTGCCCACCCATCACTAAGTGAATTAGTTGTGGTTCCTACCTTGCAGGATCGAAAAGATCGGCAGCGTGATTTGGCCGACGCCTTTATTGCGATGCCAGGAGGGCTAGGCACTATTGATGAGCTTATCTCATTCTGGGCCATGAACCAGCTTGGTGAAATGGATAAACCAATCGGTGTGTTGAATGTGTCGGGGTACTACGACAGCATTTTCTCTTTTTTTGCCCAGGCACAGGCACAGGGCTTCTTCACGGCAGGAAACAAGGCAGCTCCTACAGTAAACGACAATCCCACACAGTTAGTCGATGCTGTTGCATCCCGTATCCGCGTGACCTAACGCTCAGATCAGCTGGGGAGCCTGATCTCAAGTCGCTCTTTCTCGCAGGTCGTGCGCCAGGTCTCCCTAGAATTGGCACTCTCTGCTCGGGCCGCGTTGGTACCGCTCACATCGGGCTGCGCTCCGGGGTCACCCCGCCTGAAGCCCGTATCATTGGCCTTTTCGAGCGTGCACACCTTCCAAGCGGCATCAATGATGGCTTGGACACGGATCGCCTCCGCTCCACCATTTAATGCACCTTGTATCTCCTGGACGACTTTCCGGGTCTCCAAAAACGTAAAGTCGTTGATCTTGGCTTTAATAACTTTCTTTTCGGCGGGCTTTTTAAACATGCGTATGACGGTAGAAAGCGTGCTACCCCAACCCTCCGACACATTTGGTGTATCTGCAACAAGCTTCGAAGTCAGGTTTGGCTGCATCACTTGCAGCTGCATATCAAATCGACCACCTCGCCTGAAAGCCGCGTCAAAGCCAGTCAAATAGTTTGTCGCGAGAAGAAATACGATCTTCCTCTCTTTGTTTATCTCTGCAAGTTTCGGTAGCATCGCGGTCGTGATGAACCGAGATAAGATGTTATCGTTGCCCGCCCTATCGCGACCCATCTCGTCAAATTCATCCAGCAGGACAACTATTTGCTCAACTGCCAAGAGCATGTCGAATAGTCGGTTTGCCATGGGTTGGACGTTATCGATTCCCTCCTTAACGACGTAGGAAGGATCGACAGAAAGCAAGGGCCAATTCAGATAGGTGGAGACGATCTTAGCCAGCTCTGTTTTCGAGGTGCCGGGTGGCCCATAGAGGATCGCCGACATCGGCGTTGAACCCGGAAGCTTTCGCCCCTTTCCAACGCTGTCAGCGTCTCGCGCTATAGGGTACACAAATCTGGTGGCAAGCGACTTGATGAGGCTTTGCGGCTTCGCGGCAGCAGGATCGTTCAAGTCAGCATCCAGAAAGCCCGGGGCGAGGGAGCTGCCGTCATCATCGGCCGTCGGTCTTTTGGAGGCCTTCGGGGAACCTTGGTAAATAACCTTCAGCTCCCGGAAGACCGAACGGCGAATGGCCTCAGCCACAAGGCGCTCCAACGCAAATGCAAATTGATATACGGATGCCGTAGACCATGATTCGGCACCCCTCAGCTGCGGATGGTGACCCGACGCCCAAGCGATTTGCTTGCCTGGGTTGCTTGGGCTTAAATCGTAGTGTGTATTCTTAAGGTTGGCGACGGACCGCCGGAGCTGTGGGAGGTAAAGTAGAAGTTCATCTCTCAATGGCGCACAAGCTAACAATTGAGCGAGAACCTCATACTCGAAGCTATATGCGCTGCCGACGTCAGCATAGTGAAACATTGGGCTACTCGCCGGCCAAGTTCCGTCTTCCTTCTGGGAGTGAAAGAAAAGTGCCAGGGCGTGAGAGAAAATCTCTTTGTCCTCGGGAGTCGTGTCCTCATCCGGAATTGTGATCACCGATAAGATAATCGCGTATGCCAGCTGCAGGGGATCGGCGCTTCTACTCTTGGCAGTTATAAGCGCGATTTGCTTGAGGACTTCTGACCTGGACCAGGACTGAACATACCGTTTAATGTCGGGTGTAGACTTGCCACACCTTTCAACCACACGGTAGACCAGCTGTGTCAGGTAGGCAGAAGGCGGATACGGCCAAATCGAAATTGCGCCGGGCTTACTTCGCCTTTCTCGCTGCTTTTCGGGCGAAAGGGCCGCAAAATCGACTGCCAGATATCCTTCCGATAGGTACCCTGCGAGGAGCGGCGCTATCTTGGTTTCTATCTTTTCCAGATGTTGTGACGCGCCCTCATACTGGTCAGCAGCGTCGATGCAATCCAAGACCCCTTCGACCACGAAAGACAGAGAGAAGGGGTTATTTTCCCCAAGCTTTGCGCTGTTATTTTTAGATATCAGCTTACTAGCTGTCCTTGCTGTAAAAGTTGTCAGCTGGGCAGCGCGCGCCTCATGGCTTAGTGGCTTTTTCGGAGCCGCCCCCCCTTCCTGTGTCGGTCCAAGGGTTAGCTCCTTCCAACGGCCCGCCTTGACTAGCGACGAAACGCAGGTTGACGTACTTGCTAGGGAGTCTTTGTGCGACGTAGCAAGAAGGTGGCAAAACCCGTCTTGTTTATCGGTGATGTACCGCTCTAGAGTTGTTACGTGTGTGAGACTTACCTTGATCAGCTCACTGCGCAACTGCTCTAGGTCTGAGAATCCGTACTGCTCGGTCATGCTGAACTTAGCTTACCAGGCTGCGGCCAAAACCGGCACGGAGGAGCTTAGTCGTCACCTGAAACTGCCGCTCTGCGTCATTTCGACCGTTGCCCGACTTGCCATTCAAAGTATCTCCAAGATTTTCTAGCGCGGCAATTGACTGACCGACAACCCGTGTAGGGTCGAGAAGGACGTGCGACTGCGTGGTGACAGGCTTCGACCTTTCGCGAATGCTAGAGGTCAGGGCGCTAATTGACGGCACCCTCTTCACATATTGTCCAATAGTCACATCGAGAGCGCTATGCTCAGAGTAAACGGGAACCCCGAGCACAGCCGCAGCCATGATCTCACCGCTGGTTGACGCTCCCGTATACCCGTCGGGGCATACCACCCACAAAAAGTCTGAGGCCCGTATCGCCTCGAGATGACGATCTTGCACTAGCTTAATCGAACGGAGGCGATCACTCGCGACAAACAGAAAGTCGCCTATGTTGTCAACGACGCGCGGGTCTGATGGCGAAAGAACGTCAACGCCCGCAGCGCGCAGGCTGCCGACCGCGTCATAGATCGCACACATATGTCGATGAAAACTGCCAGAAACAGTTGCCCGTAGCATGGCCAAATCCTCCTAGTCTAAAGGCTCAGAAAGGTGTCTTCTGCGCCCTCACGCTTTCGCCCCGTCGAAAGCACCGTTCTCATGCCGCGCCTCACTATTGCTCTTGTCGCCTTGCTATCTGCAACGCTCCAGCGGGCACATAGTTCGGACACCCAAGCGGGTTGTGATTTGGACGCGTCATTCAGCCAATTGCCGGCAGCAAGCTGGACATATCGAGACCCGTCCTCTTTCACGCTCTCAAGGATCGGCAAAGCGATTTGCGGCGCACGCTTCAGCTCGACCAAGTGAATACCCCATACGCTTCGCGGTCTAGTAACTTCTACGGCGAAACGCCGAATGTTCGGGTTAGCGTCCTCGACCAAGACTGAAAGTAAACGCAAGCACTCGGGTAGATGTATTTGCAGATATGGACGAAATGCCATCCAAGCGGCCTCGCGAACGCTCATATTTGAATCTGCAGCGAATTGCTTCGTCAGAAAAAGCCGCTCACTAACCGAGCGAGGGACGGATGGATCATTGACTGCGTAGCAAGCCCACTGCCGCACCAAGTCGCTTCGATGCGTGGCAAGCGCGACGAAATCCGCATCATCTGCCCCAGAGGTCGAGCGCGCTATTGCACGCCCAGCCATCGCCAACCGCTTTGTGACCCCGAGACCGGCCATTTCGCCGCCAGCAAGCAGAAGCTCGTCCTTCAGTCGCGTCGAAGAGACTTTATTGGCGACTGAAATCGCGAGAGCTGACATGTCAGCGGCCAGCCACTCCATCAAATTTACGGTCTCGACGGAACCCTGTTCAAGCAGGCGCAAAACGTCACCGGGCACGTCACCTAAGCGGCGCGCGCCTTTTCGCGTGAGAAGGG
Organism: Mesorhizobium sp. B3-1-6; assembly: GCF_006439555.1. NCBI lineage: Bacteria > Pseudomonadati > Pseudomonadota > Alphaproteobacteria > Hyphomicrobiales > Phyllobacteriaceae > Mesorhizobium > Mesorhizobium sp. B3-1-6. The sequence goes on from NZ_VFTM01000035.1 coordinate 29,712, forward strand.
TGTCCACGTGATTCACGTTGTAATTCTATTGAAGTTTGAGCATACTTACAATTTAAATCTCCGGAATCGAAACGCACGCCAATGCCTATCCCCAAGTCAGCATTGAACGGCTTCACGGCCCGACAGGTGCATGGCATTACCGGTCTTAGCGAACCTATGATCGAGTATTTGAGGCGTATGGACTATCTCCAGCCTTCCCATAGTCCTGGAAAACCGAGGCGCGGCATAGTCAGATTTTACTCGTATCGCGATCTGGTTATTGCGAGGCTGATTCAACGGCTACGCGAAACTGGGATAGAGCTTTCAAGGCTCAAACGTGCGTTGGAGTATCTTCGCTCAGACGAACCATGGGATGGTGACTCCCAGGACGACATCACGGGCCGTCTCAAGTGGTTGGTTTCTGACGGCAAAACGGTCTGGCTGAAAAGCCAAGACGGGTTCCTTGACTACCTAGCGCCGAAGGGTCAACGAGCGTTCGCATTCGTTGTGAGCATCAACGGCATAGGTAGTGAGGTGAAGGAGCGCCTTTCCGCCGACCAGCTACAGCACTTCACGATGCGAAACGAGGCTTTGATTTACAGGGAGGCCCCCACTGCAATTGCGTTAGAGCGGCCCCGACGTAGAAGCATCCGGCAAAGTGAAAAGTGACCGCTGGGGCCAGAGTTCTTGCTACATAGATTTCCTGGCAGCACGGCTTTGTGTTAGGGACGACTCAAAAATCCGCAGTCAGGGCTGCCATCGCCAAACCAGCTTCAGCTAAAGACAAAAGTTCCGATTGGCCGGGGCTACTCGTCCCTGTCGTGGTCGGCGGGTCCAGCTTAGGCTTCGAAAATCCGCCAAGCACTCGCTTGCGATTTGGGCGGGCGAGAAGGGCGGCACCGCACAGCCGATCTGCTTCACCATTTTGGCATCCTGCTCGTTCTTGCGCGTCAGAACCATGCGAAACTTGTCGATGGTCGGTGAATGAGAACTTCGGCAGGTTGGGGTCGAGCGTTCGAATCGCTTCACCCGCTCCAGTTTCCTCAAGGAAATCAAGCGCAATGAAAAAGGGCCGGATCGATCCGGCCCTTTTCATTTTGCCGCTGACATACGCTGCTGGACGCTCATGGCCGCCGCCTGGCCCCCGCTTGCGTGGATCATTTCGCGATTGCCCCTCGCACCGGAGATACGCTAACAACGGCAAGGCAGGCCTTGGCGGGGCGCTTGTCGCGTAACGCAGGCACGCTTGCCGCAGTATCTGGCCTGAACAGGCTCCATACCCATGACCTTTCCTCTCTCATCAACGGTTACTCGGTGCGCCGCGATTGTCGATCCGGTCACCACGGGGGCGTGCGCTGCGCAGGTGCCGCGTGTACCAGCCTGATTGCTCACAGGCCGATTTGGAGGCCCGCAACGGGCTGGCGGAGGCGCTCTCGCCTCTATTGCAGGGTTTTGTTCGGGCTCCCTCCGGATCGGGGCCTGCTGAAGCGATTCATGGCTTGTTCGCACGTTTCAAGCGCCGTTTCGCCGAGCCGGCGGGGCACTGGGCGCAGAATAACCTTGCGGCGCACCGGACCATGGTCGAGACCATTTTCTATCCTTTCGGCGGCCCGGACCTGCTGTTCCCCCTTCACCTTTTCCCGCAAGCTCGGGAATATATCCTGGTTGGCGCCGAACCATGCGGTCCCTGGCCGCTCGCGGAAAGACCGGACGACTTCGCGTTGGCCGGCATAGTGGACATCTTGCGGCACTATCTCGACTGCTCCTATTTCGTCACCAAGGACCTGCGATCGCAGCTGACGAGCAGCAGCATAGGGGGCGTCCTGCCGCTCCTGATCGCGCAGATCGCCCATGCCGGGCTGCCGCTGCACCGGATCGATCCCGTCGACGGCACGGGGATCCATATCCTGTTCGGTGACCGGGCGGCGCCAATCCGCCTCACCTATTTCCAGCAGGACCTTCGCGACGAACACTGGGCGCGCGAGAGTCCGCTCAGCCGTCACCTCGGGGCCGCGCGCCGCTTGGCGACCTTTGTGAAGAGCGCGAGCTATCTCCTGCACGAACCGCCCTTCGAGCGGCTTCGCGGTCTTCTGCGGGAACGGACCGATGTCCTGGTGCAGGATCCAAGCGGCATCCCCTACCGCCTGTTGCGCGACTGGGGATGGCATATCGAGCTGCACGGACGCTTTGTCGCCGATATTCCGGTGTTCGCGAAATATGATCAGTCGGAGCTGGCCGCGGCCTATGGCGACAGGGGCGACGGTCCGGTCCTGCCCTTCGGGATCGGCTATCTCAACGACGCCGCAAGGGCCGGCCTTATCGTCGCCGTGCCTCCGTGCCGCTTATAGGGGCCGGCATGCGGCTCCTGATGACCCAACGCGAGCTTGTCGACTTCCACGGGTCGGAGATGGTCACGGTCGAGGTCGCCCGTGAAATGGCCGAGCGCGGCCACGAAATCACGGTTTTCAGCCCTCGTCTCGGCGGTGTCGCCAAACTGCTCTGGCCAAGCGGCGTGCGTGTGGTATCCCGCCTGGACGACGTGCCGTGGACCCCGGACCTGATCCACGCCCACCATCATCTGCCGGCCATGGCGGCCATGGCGCGCTTCGAAACAACGCCTGCCGTCTACTATTGTCACGGCGCCATACCATGGGTGGAGCAGCCGCCCATGCACCAGCGCATCCACTGCTACGTGATGATGTGCGAATGGATGGTGCGACGCGCCATCGCCGAGTTCGATCTCGATCCCGGGCGTGTTTCCTGCGTGCCGAACTTTGTCAACACGACGCGCTTCTCCGAGGTGCGCGCGCCGCCTCGGGAGATGCGCCGGGCGCTGCTCTTCCAGAGCAGTGGCCTGCCCGCGATCGAGCTTTCGCAACTGGAATCCGGTTGTGCCGCGCTCGGTCTCCAACTCGACAAGATCGGCGCGGCCTATGGCAACAGCCAACCCCGGCCGGAGATGCTGCTGCAGCAATATGATCTCGTCTTCGCAAGCGGCAAATCCGCGCTGGAAGCAATGGCGACCGGTTGCGCGGTGATGACGCTGGCGCCGACCCAGGCCGGTGGACTGGTGACCATGGAGAACTTCGACCGCGGCTCCTTCTTGAATTTCGGACCCCGCTACTACAGCGGCGCGACGCCGATCAACGAGGCATGGCTGCGCCGGGAGCTTGCTCTCTATTCGTCGGAGGACGCGGCCCAGGTGACGGCAAAGGTGCGGCGCGAACGAACCCTCCAGATTGCGGTCGACGGGCTGGAAGCCCTTTATCGAAAAGCGCTGGAATCCGGTGTGCCGGAGCCGGCGGTGGGTCCGTTCGCGCCCTATCTCGAACGCCTGGCAAGCGAGGTTGACGCGATGTGGCTGGAGAGGGAAAGCTTGCCGGCGCTGCGCGGGCGCATCGCTTATCTGGAAAGGAAGCTCGCGCGGAGATGGCCGTCTCGTCTCAAAAAAATCATCAAATCCATCTCGCGCAAACGTGGGCATGAATAGGGCAGCGCGTCTTGGCGCCGCGCATGGCCCGAAAAACGTCGCCGCCTGAACCGATCGCCTTTGCGCCTTCCGTCACGGACTTCCCGCAAAATGGATCAAGCAGATGGATCACGCGATATTTCTCCCGGGTAGTAGCATTCGCCACCCCGAAGATATCGGCGACCCATCAGACTTGGGTCGCATGCCGAAGGGACTGTAGAGCCTCTTTTGCCGGGCGCCCGACAACTATATGTTGAGCGAAAGTGCCGGAATTGATCCGGCCGGGCCAGTCTCGCGGGGACCATTCCCGCAAGTCGTTACGTTGGGGCATAGCTAAACAAAACGGCCATGAGGTTCACAGCCTTACAGGATCCGTGCGGCCAATGGATGGTGTACGATCTGCGGTCCGGTTGCCCGGCACAGATGCCGGACATGGTGCTGCTGGGTCTCACGCGCGAGCAAGCGGAGGAGTTCGCCAGCCAGGCGAATGAACTCCTCTCGACACCGCGGCCGGCGGCACTTTCCCGATATTCCAGCCTTTTATCGATACTTTACTGGCCTGCGTCGGAACAATCGGACTCTGTTTCAACTTCCATGCGTGTCGCGGGAGCGCGCTGCGGTTCCGGGGCAAACACGTGGGCCAAACAAAGACTTAGGCCGGTCAGCGATTCTGTGAACACCGAGCCCGCTTTAGCTACGCTGAAACAAGGAGCGTCAACGCGGTTCGCAGCGATGCGGGATCCGTGCGACGACTGGCTTGTGTGTGATCTGGCTTTCGACATCCCGGCGGAGATGGTCGGCCGGCCGCTGATCGGCTTGACGCGCGGCGAAGCCGAGCAACTTGCCGACCTAGCCAATGCCGGGCTTGGCGGACAGACTGCCAGTTCGCCGATCCCGTTCGCCAGCGTCGCCTGAAGACCCCGGCCCGCGCATTGGCGATTCAACGCCCGTTCACATCGGATAACGTTTGCGTTCCACCCTCGTTTCAACGCCGGGGCGGCTTCTATATGTCTGCTTTGGGCCGAGAAACGCCGACGGTGAGGCCAGCACCGCGACACGACGCGACAGGACGGCCCGTTTCGGAAAAGCGGTTTTGCCGCTTCTTCCATCGCAGGGAGATGTCATCATGCGTTCTTTCATCCCAAAACTCATTGCGGCCGCCTCGATCTTCGCGGCCATACCGCTTTCCAGCGCCTATGCCGTGCACCGCCACCATAGAGCCGCGGTCGACACGACAACCACGGCGTCAGTGCCGATGGATCCGGAGGCGAGAGCCGCAACGGAGCAGCTGCTTGGTGTCAAGCAAGGTATCCGCAACGCCAGGGAGCTCGGCAAGATCTCTGAAGGCAAGGCCCGCGAGCTGATGCAGCAGGCCGATAGCATCCAGCGCGGCGGATCGGCGATCGGGCAGATCAACGAGCTGGATCAGCGGCTTCAGGACGCCACCGGCCAGGGAACCTATATGGGCGACGGCTCGGACGGCGGCTATTATCCGAACGGCTGACGAACATGCGTTCTTCGCAAAGCGGCTGCCGGTGTGATCGGGCCTTCCCAGGCTTCACACCGGCGCTGCCGCACAATGCCGCTGCAGCGACGGCCCCGGCATCCGTCATACCAGGCTACGCTCTTTGGCGGTCTTCGCTTTCTCCGCAATGCGCAATCCCGTCGCCTGACGCTCTTTGGGCCGCCGGTCGTCCCGGCCCTCGCGAATCTGTGATGTGACGGAGGGGCCGGCCGGCCCCTCGACTACGCCAGCCGCGCCCGCGTCGTCCGCGGCGTCGCCAAGAGCAGACTTGTCTCGCTCCCCGTTATGCCGGGGATCAGCCTTATGCGCCGCAGTACTGCGTCGAAATCCGTCAGCGTGGCGGTGCCGAGCTCGACCACCAGGTCCCAGCGGCCGTTTGTGGTATGAATGGTCGAGACCTCGGCGAGGCCGCCGAGCGCCTTGACGACGCGGTCGGCGGCATGGCCCTCGATCTCGATCGTCATCACGCCGCGTATCTTCTGATCGACCGCGTCGGCGCGCAGCACCACCGTGTAGCCGATGATCTCACCGGACTTTTCCAGCCGCTCCATGCGCGACCTGACCGTGGCGCGTGACACGCCGAGATCGATGGCGAGGTCGGATACGCTGCGCCGAGCATCATGCCTCAGCAGCGTCACCAGCTTCTCGTCGAGAGCGTCCATGGCTTTCCATTTCGATCAAATCATTTGACCAATATGATAGATTAGTCTTCTCGAAATGCCAATTTTCGCTGTTCAAACCGCCAGCGGGCGATGGTTCACTCCTTCGATCAATCGCAAGGTGAGAAAAAATGCGCTGCAGGATCGTCGGCGCGCCGGTGCAGGACGGCGCGGGCAGGATGGGATGCGAAATGGGGCCGAGCGCGCTGCGCACGGCGGGGCTGGTCTCGGTGCTGGCCGAGCTCGGCCACGAGGTCGAGGACTGGGGCGCGGTCGAGAAGGCCGCGGCGCGGCCCGTGGTCCACGGCAACCTGGCGCTGAAGGCGCTGCCGGAGATCTCCGCCTGGACGGCGGCGATCGCCGAGACCGCCTACGCCGCTTCCAGGGACGCCATGCCGATCTTCCTCGGCGGCGACCATTCGATCTCCGCCGGCACCGTGTCCGGCGTGGCGCGCCGCGCTGCCGAGCGCGGCCGGCCGCTCTTCGTGCTGTGGCTCGACGCGCATCCCGATTTCCACACGCTCGACACCACCACCAGCGGCAATCTGCATGGGGTGCCGCTCGCCTATGCCAGCGGCCAGACCGGCTTCAAAGGCTATTTCCCGGATCTGCCGCAAGCCGTCGATCCGGCCCGCATCTGCGCCATCGGCCTGCGCAGCGTCGACCCGGCCGAGCGCCGCGCGCTCACTGAAGCCGGCGTCACCGTGCATGACATGCGCGCCATAGACGAGCACGGCATCGCGCCCTTGCTGCGCGCCTTCCTGGCCCGTGTCGAGAAGGAGAACGGGCTCTTGCATGTCAGCCTCGACGTCGATTTCCTCGACCCTTCGATCGCGCCCGCCGTCGGCACCACGGTGCCCGGCGGCGCCACCTTCCGCGAGGCGCATCTGGTGATGGAGATGCTGTCCGACAGCGGTCTGGTTTCGAGCCTCGACCTGGTCGAATTGAACCCGTTCCTCGACGAGCGCGGCCGCACCGCGACCCTGATGGTCGACCTCACCGCCAGCCTGATGGGCCGCCGCATCATGGACCGCCCGACCCGCAGCCACTCCGGAAGCCTCTGACCATGACCCAGCCTTCGCGCCTTGCCATCGTTCCCTTCGTCAGCGTCGACCGCATGATGAAGCTCGTGCTCGCCATCGGCGTCGAGCGCTTCCTGACCGAGCTCGCCGCCTATATCGAGGAGGATTTCCGCCGCTGGGAGCTGTTCGACAAGACCCCGCGCATCGCCTCGCACAGCCATGACGGCGTCATCGAGCTGATGCCGACCAGCGACGGCAAGATGTACGGCTTCAAATATGTCAACGGCCATCCGAAGAACATGCGCGAGGGCCGCCAGACGGTCACCGCCTTCGGCGTGCTCGCCGATGTCGGCTCCGGCTATCCGATGCTCTTGACCGAGATGACCATCTTGACGGCGCTGCGCACCGCCGCCACCTCCGCCGTCGCGGCCAAATACCTGGCGCCGAAGGGCGGCCAAGCCATGGCCATCATCGGCAACGGCGCCCAGTCGGAGTTCCAGGCCATCGCCTTCAAGGCGCTGCTCGGCATCGACCGGCTGCGGCTCTATGACATCGACCGCCAGGCTTCCGAAAAATGCGCCCGCAACCTCGCCGGCAAGGGTTTCGACATCACCATCTGCGCGACAGGACAGGATGCCGTGGAAGGCGTCGACATCATCACCACGGTGACCGCCGACAAGCAGTACGCCACCATCCTCACCGACAACATGGTCGGCTCCGGCGTCCACATCAATGCCGTCGGCGGCGACTGCCCCGGCAAGACCGAACTGCACCGCGACATCCTCCTGCGCTCCGACATCTTCGTCGAGTTCCCGCCGCAGACCCGCATCGAGGGCGAGATCCAGCAGCTCGACGCCGATCATCCGGTGACCGAGCTGTGGCAGGTGATGACCGGGAAGGCTGAGGGCCGCAAATCGGCCAAGCAGATCACGCTGTTCGATTCCGTCGGCTTCGCCACGGAAGATTTTTCCGCGCTGCGCTACGTCCGCGACCAGCTCCAGGCCACCGGCCTCTACGAGGAGCTCGACCTGCTCGCCGACCCCGACGAGCCGCGCGACCTGTTCGGGATGCTGCTGAGGGCGGCCGTGCAGCCGGCGGCTTGAAGCCAATCGCATAGGGCGTCCCCCTCTCCGTCTTAATGTAGCGCTGGTCGACCCCCACTCCGTCTCGGCTTCGCCGAGCCACCTCTCCCCCGTTCGACGGGGGAGAGGAAAGGCGCCAAGCTTCTTGCCGTCAACGCTCGTCCAGCAACGCTCCCTTCCTTTCCCTCCGGAGGGGGGAAAGGTGGCGCTGCGAAGCAGCGACGGATTGGGGGAACCACCTGGCAATCAAGCCTCCGCCTGATCAGTCACGCCAGTCACAGAAGGTGTGCATAGCAGTGGGGGAGAGGTGGATCGGCGCGCAGCGCCGAGACGGAGCGGGGGCTGGCGCCGGCGACGACAATTGCCAGCACTACCGCCGCGCCGCGCAGCTTTCCCTTTCGACCAGCACCGGCGCCAGCACCTCGCGGCGCGAGGGCGCGGCCGGATCGCCGAGCCGCTCCAGCAGCAGGCTCACCGCCCGCGTGCCGATCTTTTCGACCGGCTGCGCGATCGTCGTCAGCGGCGGCCAGGTGGTGACGGCATAGGGGATGTCGTCGAAGCCGACCATCGACATGTCGTCGGGAACCCGCAATCCGCGCGAGCGCAGCACGGTCAGCGCGCCCATCGCCATCAAATCGTTGCAGGCAAACAGCGCCGTGATGTCGGGCGCCTGCGCCATCAGCTGCTCCATCGCCAGCCGGCCGCCGGCGAAATGATAGTCGGAATCGACGATCGAGGACGGCGGCAGCTCGAGGCCTGCCTCCTCGAGCGCGCGGACAAAGCCGCGCAGGCGGGCGGGGCTGGAGCTCGAATCGCGCGGCCCGCCGATGACGCCGATCTTCCGGTGACCGAGCCCCGCCAGGTATCTGCCGGCGAGATAGCCGCCATGGTCGTGGTCGACCAGCACGGAATCGACATTGACCGACTGGATCTCGCGGTCGAGCAGCACCGCCGGCACGCTGGGCAGGAGGCGGGCGAAGACCCGCGCGTGGTCGGACGAGCCGGCGAAGATCAGCCCGTCGATCTGCTTGGCCATCAGCACCGAGAGATAGCGCTCCTCCTTCTCGGCATTGCCGTCGGAGTTGCACAGGATCACCGTGTAGCCGGAGACGAAGCCGGCATCCTCGATCTGCCGCGCGACGCTGGCGAAGAACGGATTGGAATTGTCCGGAAGCAGCAGGCCGATGGTCTTGGTCTCGCCGCGCCGCAGGCTCCGCGCCACCGAGTTCGGGCTGTAGCGCAGCGCCGCGATCGCGGCGCGCACGCGCTCTGCCGTCTCCGGCTCGACATGGCGGGTATGGTTCATCACATGCGAGACGGTAGCGACGGATACCCCCGCATGGCGCGCGACATCGGCGATCGTCGTCATGGCCCGTTCCCCTCAGCGGATCCTCCGCAACAGCCTCTCCCGGTACGCGTCTAGGATGACCGCGAGCACGATGACAAGGCCGATTACGATGGGTTTGAAATTGTCGCCGACGCCGAGCAGCTGCAATCCGGTGGAGAGCACCTGCAGGATGCAGGCGCCGACCAGCGTGCCGATGATCGAGCCCTTGCCGCCGCTGAGGCTGGTTCCGCCGATGATGACGGCGGCGATCGCGTTGAGCTCGTAGCCGACGCCGGCGATCGGGCTGCCGATGTTGAGGCGCAACAGATAGACCATGGCCGCGATGCCGGCGGTGAGCCCGCTGATGGTGAAGGCGGCGACCTTGTAGAAATCCGGGTTGTGGCCCGACAGCCGCACCGCCTCGTCATTGGTGCCGACGGCGAAGATCATGCGGCCGAAGACGGTGAAGCGCAGCACGAACCAGCCGGCCGCGATCACCAGCACCGCGACCAGGAAGATCGACGGCAGGAAGCCGCCGATGATCAGATTGCCGAAATCGACGAAACTCTGCGGCAGGCCGGTGATGGTCGAATTGTCGCTGACGACGCGGGCAGCGCCCGCGGCCATGTTGAGCATGCCGAGCGTGACGATGAAGGACGGGATCTTCCAGCGCGTCGAGATCCAGCCGTTGAGGAAGCCGCACACCGCGCCCGTCGCCATGCAGGCGAGCAGCGCCAGCGTGATTGCGACGGCCGGCGACAGGCTCTCGTCGATCATCACGGTGGCGCCGACGACCGTGCACAGCGCCAGCACCGAGCCGACCGAAAGATCGATGCCGCCGGTCAGGATGACGAAGGTCATGCCGGCCGCCAGCACCGTGTTGATGGCGATCTGCACGAAGATCTTCAGCGCGTTGCCGGAGGTGGCGAAATAAGGCGCGGTCGCCGAGAAGAACAGCGTGATCAGCACCAGCGCCAGCAACACGCCGGCATCGCGCACGAGGAAGCGCAGGAATTTTGCCCTTGCGGGAGAAACCGGCGCCGCCACGGCTATCTCGGACGTCTCGCTCATGGTCGCACATACTCCTGATAGGCGAGCGACAGGATACGCTCCTGGTCGAATTCGGATCGCGGCACTTCGCCGACGATCCTGTTCCTGGAAAAGACGATGATGCGGTGGCACATGCCCATCAATTCGGGCAGGTCGGACGACACCATGATGATGCCCTTCTGCTGCGCCGCCAGCATCCACAGCAGCTGGTAGATCTCGCGCCGCGCGCCGATATCGACGCCGCGCGTCGGCTCGTCGAGGATCAGCGTCGAGGTGCCGCGGAACAGCCATTTGGCCAGAACCACCTTCTGCTGGTTGCCGCCGGAAAGGTTGCGCACCGCCTGCTCGATCGAGTTCGCCTTGACGCGCAGCTGGCCGACCAAATCGTTTGCCGCCGCGCTCTCCGCCCGGCGGTTGAGCAGCCCGTTGCGCGAAACCTTGGCGAGATCGGTGATGGTGATGTTCTTGTCGACGGCCATGTCGAGCAGCAGGCCCTGGCCCTTGCGGTCCTCGGTGAGCAGGCTCAAGCCGTGCCGCACCGCGTCCTTGGGCGCGGCGATCGCCACCGGCTTGCCGTCGATCTCGACGACGCCGTCGAGCTTGGGATCGGCGCCGAACAAGGCGCGCATGGCCTCGGTGCGGCCGCTGCCGACCAGGCCGGCGACGCCGAGGATCTCGCCATGGCGCACGTCGAAGGAAATGGCGGGCGTCGCGGCGTCGCGCTTCAGATTGGCGACGCTGAGCGCGACCCTGCCCGGCACGATCGAAGCGTCGAAACCATATTCATCGGCGATGTCGCGGCCGATCATCATGCGCACCAGGTCGGGCACGGTGAGGCCCTCAAGATCGCGGGTCGCGACCAGCCTGCCATTGCGCAACACCGTCACCCGGTTGCCGATCTCGAACACCTCGTGCAGCCGGTGCGAGATGTAGATGATGGTGACGCCCTTGGCCTTGAGCCGCTTGATGATGGAAAACAGCCGTTCGATCTCGGGCGGCGTCAGCGTCGCCGTCGGCTCGTCGAGCACCAAGAGCTTCGAGTCATAGCTCAGCGCCTTGGCGATCTCGACCAGCTGCATCTGCGCCACGCCCAAGGCCTCGACGCGCGTGCGCGGATCGATGTCGAGGCCGACTTCCTTGAGCAGCGCCACGGCGCGGTTGTTGAGCGCCTTGCGGTCGACGATGCCGAAGGCGCGGCGCGGCAGGCTTTCCAGCATCAAATTCTCGGCGATGCTGAGATAGGGCAAAAGGTTCAGTTCCTGGTGCACGATGCGGATGCCGCTTTGCTGCGCGTCATGCGGCGTCTTCGGCTGGTAGGGCTGGCCATTGAAGGCGATCTTGCCCGAGTCCGGCTGGTAGATGCCGGCCAGGAGCTTGATCAGCGTCGACTTGCCGGCGCCGTTCTCGCCCAGGATGATATGGGTCTCGCCGCGCGCGATCGACAGCGACACATCGCTCAGCGCGACGGCGCCGGGAAAGATCTTTCCGACCCCTTCAAGGGAAAGAATCACGTCGTTCATGCGGCAATCCTGAACAGCGCTCTTCTACCGCAACGGCGGTACGAGCGCGCGGTCATCGTCGCCGGCGGGTGGCCGGCGACGATGACGAGACAAGCAGAACACCGGAGGGAGTCCCGGCGGCGGCTCGCCTCAGGCGGTGATCAGCTTGATGTCGGTCTTGACCCAGCCGGAGAATTTCTCGCCGGCAAGCTCGCGCAGGCCGTAGTCGATACCCATGGCGGCCATCTGCGCGCCATACTGCTCGACGGTGGCGAGCATCTTGCCGTCCTTCAGCAGCGGGCCGACGGCCGGGATGTTGTCGAAGCCGACGACCTTGATCTGGCCGGACTTGCCGGCCGCGTCGATCGCCTTGACGACGCCGAGCGCCATGGAGTCGTTGGCCGCCATCACGCCCTGGATATCCGGATGCTGGGTGAGGAAGTTGGTCATCAGCGTGTTGGCTTCCTCGGTCTCCCAATGCGCGGTCTTGGAATCGAGCAGGTCGAGGCCGTTTTCCTTCACCGCGTCGTCGAAGCCGAGCTTGCGTTCCTTGGCGTTGTCGGCCTCGGGATTGCCCTCGAGGATGACGACCTTGCCGCCCTTGCCCAGCGCCTTGCCGAGCGCGTCGCCGGCGAGTTTGGCGCCGGCGCGGTTGTCCGGCCCGAAGAAGGCGAGGTCGATGCCGGCCTTCTTCTTGGCCTCGGTGTCGAGCGAGACGTCGATGTTGATCACCTTGATGCCGGCCTTCAGCGCCTTGGCGATCGGCGTGACCATGGCCTTCGAATCGGCCGGCGCCACGACGATGATGTTGTAGTTCTGGGTGATGAAGTTCTCGATCGCGTCGACCTGCGCGGCGAAGTCGCGCTCGTCCTTCATGCCGACGGCGGCGAAATCGAACTTGTCCTTGTTCTTCGCCGCATACTCCTCGGCGCCCGCCTGCATCTGCTTGAAGAACTCGTTGGCGAGCGACTTCATGACCAGGCCGACCTTCGGCTTGTCGGCAGCAAAAGCCGGGCCGAGCGGCAGAGCGAGCGCGCCTGCAGCCAAGGCGCTGGTCTTCAGGAACTGGCGGCGTGAGAATGGGCCAAGCCCATGCGTGTCCGAAATCTTGCTCATTAGTCTCCTCCACTTGATTGAGCCGTAATCGGTTACGTAACCGATTACGCGACAAAGTAGATTGTTATTTTATCAGATGTCAACGTCGAGGGTAAGGACGGGAGGAGCGCCGGCGCCGAAGCTGCCGATCTCCCCGCAAGGGGGAGATTACGCCATTTGCGGTTTTCGCCACCTCACCGCCACCCCAGCGCCGGCGCGACGTGCTTCAGGATCGACTCGATGACATGGGCGTTGTAGTCGACGCCGAGCTGGTTGGGCACGGTGAGCAGCAGCGTGTCGGCCTCGGCGATCGCCTCGTCCGCCTTGAGCTGTTCCACCAGCTTGTCCGGTTCGGCGGCATAGGTGCGGCCGAACACGGCGCGCTTCTCCGGCTCGATATAGCCGAAATGGTCCTCGCCCTCGCTGCCGCCGAAATAGGCGCGGTCCATGTCGTTGACCAAGGCGAAAATGCTGCGGCTGACCGAGACGCGCGGCTCCCTCGTGTGGCCTGCTTCCTTCCAGGCGGCGCGGTAGGCTCTTATCTGCTTGGCCTGCTGGACATGCAGCGGCTCGCCGCTCTCGTCGAATTTCAGCGTCGAGCTTTGCAGGTTCATGCCGAGCTTTGCCGCCCATACCGCGGTGGCGTCGGTGGCCGCTCCCCACCAGATGCGTTCGCGCAAACCAGCCGAGAAGGGTTCGAGCCTGAGCAGGCCAGGCGGGTTGGGAAACATCGGCCGCGGATTGGGCTGGGCAAAGCCTTCGCCGCGCAACAGGTCGAGGAAGATTTCCGAATGCCGGCGCGCCATGTCGGCGTCGCTCCTGCCCTCTTCGGGCACATAGCCGAAATGGCGCCAGCCATCGATCACCTGCTCAGGCGAGCCGCGGCTTATGCCCAACTGCAGACGCCCGCCGGCGATGAGATCTGCAGCACCCGCATCCTCGGCCATGTAAAGCGGGTTTTCATAGCGCATGTCGATGACGGCGGTGCCGAGCTCGATACGGCGGGTTTTGGCGCCGGCCGCGGCAAGCAACGGAAACGGCGAGGCGAGCTGCCGGGCAAAATGGTGGACGCGGTAATAGGCGCCGTCGGCGCCGAGCTCCTCGGCCGCGACCGCGAGGTCGATCGACTGCAAAAGCGCGTCGGCGCCCGAGCGCGTGCCCGATTGCGGCGAGGGCGACCAATGCCCGAACGACAGAAATCCGATCTTCTTCATGGTTCCATTCCTGCTGGAGCGATCCATCGACCGCTCGAACTCCCTGTTGCTCCAGCACATAGCCAGGGCAGCGGCGCGATACAACGGACACCGAACGGATACAGACCGTCAACGGGTAAGGCCCCCAGCGCGCCGATCGGTCCCATGATCCACGGCCGGCGTTGTCACACGGATGTAATGAACATTTCGGAGTGTCGGTGCCGTAGCGATTGCTACAGAACCTCTTGGCGAATGGCCGACCATCATGGCATCCGACGATTCCGCCGACCGGCAAAGCGCTTTCGACGATCGCGTCGAGGCGGCCTTCGAAACCCTGCCGCCGGCCGAGCAGCGCATGGCACGTTTCTTCGTCGGCCAGAAGCAGGCGGTGCTGCTAGGATCGGCGGCCGAGATCGCCGCCCTTGCCGGCGCCAGCGACGCAACCGTAGTGCGCACCGCTCGCTCGCTCGGCTTCGACAGCCTGTCGGCGCTGCGCCAGGTGCTGCTCGCGGACCTGACCGGCACGGCCTCACCCGGCAGGCGGCTGGCCCGCACCTTGCAGGAGACCGGCGGCGACAGCGCCGCGGCGCTGCGCCATGTCGTCGGCCTCCATGAAAGCGCGCTCGAGGCGCTGAAGCGGCCGGAGATGGAAGCGTCTTTCGCCAACGCCGTCGATCTCCTGGCCGCCGCCCGTCGCCGCCACATCTTCGGCATCGGCCCCTCGGGCGCCATGGCCGAATACGCGGCCCTGCAATTCAACAGGATCGGCCTGCCGAGCAGCGCGCTTTCCGTGTCGGGCGTAGCGCTTGCCGACCGCCTGCTGTGGCTGGAAAGCGGCGATGCCGTGTTGATGATGGCCTACGCACCGCTTTACCGCGAGGTCGAGATCGTCCTCGACCAGGCCGGCCTGCATGACGTGCCGGTGGTGCTGATCAGCGACAATCTCGGGCCGCTCATCTCCGACAAGGTGGCTGCGACGCTCCCGGTCCCGCGCGGCAAGGCCGACCACCTCGCCACCCATGGCGGCACCATGGTGCTCATCGAGGCAATGATCATCGCCCTGGCCGCCAAGGCCGGCGAGACCGCGTTCGACAGCCTGGACCGGTTGAGCGGCCTGCGCGGCGCGATCGACAAGGCATGGATAAAACGCGGGACGCGCAAGAAGTAAATGCCGCTGACATAAAAATGTCAGTCAAAGCGGTATAATATATAATTGGCATTACTTTGCCTTCTCGAAACAACAGGAGAGCGAGATGACTATAAAGACGACGCTTGGACTTGCGTTGAGTTTGACGGTTCTATCCATCGCCGCGCCGGCCTGCGCCGCGGATCTGGTGCTCTATGACGCGCTCGACTTTGCCGGTCCGGTCGCCAAGGCCTTCCAGGCCAAGACCGGGCTGACCGTCGACATCGTCGAGCCCGGCAGCACCGGCGAGACGCTGGGCAAGATCGCCGCCGAGGGCAATAACCCGCAATTCGATATCGTCTGGCTCGACGGCTCCGCCGTGATGGAGCGCATGGCGGCCGACCATGTGCTGCAGCCGGTGCCGGCCGATGAATTCGACAAGATCGCCTGGACCGATCTCGGCAAGTCGCTGATCCCGCAGAGCCACGCCTTCCTGCCGACCGGCACCAGCACCACCGCGATCGAGGTCAACACCAAGAAGGTCAAGGCCGACAAGATGCCGAAATCCTGGGCCGACCTGCAGGGCTTTGCCGGCAGCGTCGCCGCCAAGGACCCGAACCTCTCCGGCCCGGCCTATCAGTGGCTTGCCGGCCTGTTCCAGACCAACGGCGTCGATGCCGGCAAGGAGCTGCTCGCCAAGACGCTGACCAACAAGTCGCTCTCGGGGCTCTCCAGCGGCGGCAAGGTCAACAAGGCGGTGCTGACCGGCGACGCCTCGGTCGGCATCAACCAGGACAGCGCCATCTTCTCCAAGATCGCCGCCGGCGAGCCTGTCGTCGCCGTCTATCCGAGCGAGGGTTCGGTCTCGCTGCCGCAGGGCCTCGGCATCAGCGCCAGGACGCAGCATATGGATGCCGCGCGCAAGTTCATCGAATTCGTCACCAGCGCCGATGGCCAGGCCGCGATGCAGAACGGCGACGACACCGACTTCTTCTACATTCCGATCGTCAAGGGCGTGAACCCCAAGCCCGGCCGCGAGACCAGCATCGCCTACACCCATCTCGACGACGCGACGGCCTCGGCGCACGAGACGGAGTGGAAGCAGTGGTACAAGGAAAAGTTCGTCCAGTGACCGCGCTCGCCTGGCAATGACGATGGTGCAGAAATTCGATGCCGCCGGCGGCGGCATCGGCTCGAGCGGGTGGGCGCGCGGACGCCTGCCCGCGCTGGCGCGCCTTGGCGGGCCGCTGGCGGTCTATGCCGTCTTCGCTCTGTTGATCGGCCTGCCGCTGGCGCTCGTGCTGCTGCAGGCCGTGGTGCCTGGGCTGTTCGCGGTCGACGGCGCGCAAGGCCTCTTCAGCGCCGAGCCGCTCGCGCGCGTCTTCTCCTCACCCTATATCGCCGGCTCGATCCTGCATTCGCTGGAGCTCGGCCTGCTTGCGGCCCTGACGACAACCATGCTCGGCGGCGCCTTCGCCGTGCTGGTGCAGCGTTGCGATATCCCGCTGCGCGGCCCGCTTTCGCTGGTGCCCTGGCTGGTGTTCCTGACGCCGTCCTATCTGAAGGCGCTGGCCTGGGTGCTCTTGATGTCGTCCGGCGGCTACCTGGCGCAGCTTGGCCTTTTGCCGCCTTGGCTCGGCGCTTCCTTCTTCGGGCTGGCCGGCCTGGTCTTCGTGCACACGCTGAGCCTCTTCCCGCTCGCGGCTTTCATCATCGGCAGCGCGCTGGCGGGGCTAGGCAGCGAGCTGGAGGACGCCGCGCGCCTGTCGGGCGCCGGGCCGCTCAGGATCTGGCTGCGCGTCAACGGCCCATTGCTGGCGCCGGCGATTGTGCTCAGCTTCATCGCCACCTTCGCCGAAGTGCTCTCCGATTTCGGCCTGGCCTCGACGATTGCCAGGATGTCGAGCTTCGGCGTGCTGACCTATGGCATCTATGCCGCGGCGAGCGACTATCCCGTCGACTTCCCGGCCGCCGGCGCGCAGGCCCTGGTGCTGCTGGCGCTGGTTCTGCTCGTCGTCGTGGCCGACAGGCTGCTGCGCCGCCGCGCCGATCCGCGGTTGATTTCCGGACGAGCCAGGCCGGCCCGGCGCTATCGGCTCGGCGCCTGGCGCTGGCTCGCTTTTGCGATGGCACTGCTGGTCGCCTTCCTCGCGCTCATATTGCCGCTCGGCGCCATCGCGGTGCGGGCGCTCACCAGCACGCTCGGCAACGGTCTGGCGCCGAACAATTTCACCCTCGCCAATCTCGGCGCGGCGCTTAGCCCGCACACGGCGGCCAATGAAGGCCTGATGCGCAGCCTCTTTTATGCCGGCTTTGCGGCGGTCATCGCCAGCACGCTGGCCTTGCTGCTTTCGGCCCAGCTCGATCGTTCGAGCCCGGTCATGCGCACCGCGGTGCTTGGCCTGTCGCTCGGCGCGGTCGCGATCCCCGGCATCGTGCTCGGCTTCGGCTACATCCTGGTCTGGAACCGGCTGCCCGGTTTCCGCGACTGGCCGTTCCCGCATTACGGCGACGGCTCGCTGCTGGTCATGGGCTATGTCGCGGCGGCGCTGCCCTATTGCCTGGTCGTCATCCTCTCGGCCGTCGGCCAATTGGCGCCGAGCCTCACCGACGCCGCGCGGATCTCCGGCGTCGGCGCGGTCCGGCGTCTCATCTCGGTGACCTTGCCGCTGATCCTGCTCAGCGTCGTCACGGCCTTCCTGCTTACCTTCATCCGCACCGTGTTCGAATTGCCGATGTCGCAGATGCTGATCCCGCAAAGCGGTCCGCCGGCGCCGACGCTCATCCTGAAATTGTTCAGCCATGACCGCGACGGGCTGGCCTGCGCCATCGCGCTCGCCGCCATGGCCGCCGCTGGCGGCGCCGCGGCGTTGATCTGGTATCCGCTCAAGCGCTTCATTGCATTTGGCCGGCCGCAAGGCACTCCGGCCGCGTCGGGAGAGCCGGCATGACCGCTTCACTCCATTGCGCCGGCATCTCGAAGTCGCTCGGCGGGCGCGCCGTGCTCAGCAACCTCGACCTCGCCATCAGGGCCGGCGAGGTGGTCTCGCTGCTCGGCCCGAGCGGTTCCGGCAAGACCACGCTGCTGCGCAGCATTGCCGGGCTGGTCGACCCCGACAGCGGCACGATCGCGCTCGGCGACCGTGTCGTCTGGAGCGAAACATCCGTCCTGCCCGCCGAAAAGCGCAGGATCGGCATGGTGTTCCAGGATTACGCGCTGTGGCCGCATATGACGGTGGCGGGCAACCTGTCGTTTGGGCTGCGCGCGCAGCGGCTCGCCGAACCGGAGATCGCCGTCCGCGTCGGCCATGCGTTGGACGTCGCGCGGCTCGCACCCTATCGCGATCGCTACCCCTCGGAACTGTCGGGTGGACAGCAGCAGCGCGTCGCGATCGCCCGCTGCCTTGCGGCGCGGCCGGCGCTGATGCTGTTCGATGAGCCGCTCAGCAATCTCGACGCAGCGCTTCGCGAGGACATGCGCATCGAGATGATGGAGCTGGTGCGCCGCGAGGCGGCGACCGTCATCTATGTGACGCATGACCAGGCCGAAGCCATGGCCGTTTCGGATCGCATCGCTGTGATGCGCGACGGCCGCATCGCCCAGTTCGACACGCCGAGGGCGATCTACGAGCGGCCGGCCGATTCCTTCGTCGCCGGTTTCATCGGCGGCTTTTCGGTGGTGCCCGGCACCGTGCGCGACGGGCTGTTCAGCGTGCGGGGCGCCGCCACCGACAGCCTGCGCACGCCCGGGGCGAAATCAGGCGACGGCATGCTTGTGGTCCGGCCGGAAGACGCGCGGCCGGCCGAGGCGCATCCCGGCAACCGGCTGCAGGGCAAAGTGCTGTCGAGCGCCTTCCAGGGCCGCTGCTGGCGGCTGGCGGTGGAACTCGGCCCGCAACGCGTCCGCCTCGACTGGCCGGAAGCGTCGCCGGTCGGCTCCTCACTGGCATTCTCGCTGCCGCCCGAACGCTGTATCGTTCTCGCCAACTGATGATTCCGAACTATAGGATGCCTGCATGCATGGCCTGACACCCATACTTTCCACCGTGACGGCCTCTTTCCTGGCCTCCTTCGTCGAGGTGGTCGAAGCCTTCACCATCGTGCTCGCCGTCGGCGTGACGCGCAGCTGGCGCCCGGCGCTGACCGGCGCGGCGCTGGCGCTTGCCGTGTTGGCGGCGCTGGTGCTGGCGTTCGGACCGCTGCTGGCGCTCGTTCCCATCACCGTCCTGCAATTCGTGGTCGGCGTGCTTTTGATCCTGTTCGGCATGCGCTGGCTGAGGAAGGCGATCCTGCGCAGCGTCGGTGTCATCGCGCTGCATGACGAGGAGCAGGCCTTTTCCAAGGAGACGGCGGCGCTGCAGCGGCAGGCCGACGACCGCCGCGCCGACTATCTGGCGGCCGTCGCGTCGTTCAAGGCGGTGCTGCTCGAAGGCGTCGAAGTGGTGTTCATCGTCATCGCCGTCGGCGCCGCGCATGGCCAGACGCTCTATGCCGGCCTCGGCGCGCTTGCCGCCTTCGTGCTGGTGATGCTGATCGGCCTCGCCGTGCACCGGCCTTTGGCGCGCGTGCCGGAAAACGCACTGAAATTCGTCGTCGGGCTGATGCTGACCAGCTTCGGCGTGTTCTGGACGGGTGAAGGCCTTGGCGCCGAGTGGCCGGGCGCCGACCTCGCTCTGCTCGCCATCTTCGCCATCATTGCCGCCGCATCCTTCGCCATCGTGCGCTGGCTGCGCGGCGCCTATCCGACGCCCGCCGAAGGAGTCGCCCGATGACCATGATCCGTCTTGTCTTCAAGGAGCTCGTCGGCATGTTCGTCGACGACGGCAGCCTGGCGCTGCTGGCGCTGATCCTCATTGCCCTGATCGCCGCCGCGGTGAAGTTCCTGGGGCTGCCGCCGCTCGCCGGCGGCTGGCTGCTTCTCGCCGGCTGCCTGGCAATTCTTCTGCAGAGCACGCGCCGCGCCGCGCGCGACAGGCCGCGCTGATCGCGTAACGCTGGAGATTGGCGGAAGCTTCCCAGCTTCGTCATTCCAGGGCGGAGCAGCCGCGAAGCGGCGTCGCGGAGACCCTGGAATCCATGCCGTGCCCTCAGCCGTGGAATGCAGCGAGGCAGAATTCTGCACCGTTGTGACGCTTCAAAGTAATGGCATGGATCCTATGGTCTGCGCGCGTCGCTTCGCTCCTTGCTCCGCCATAGGATGACGATCGCGATGGGCGCTTCAGCCAATCTCAAAGCATGCCGCCTGCCAAGGCAAAGCATAGCCGCCGGCCAAATCCGCGCCGGAGACCTAATAAACGGTGAAAAGCGTCGGCAAGTCACCGCTGAGGCGGAAATACTCCACCGCCTCGATGACCGGAAACAGCGCCAGAAAATAGAGCCCGTCGCGGAACGTGTTCCGCAGCGCGTGCGTCGAAAACAGCCACTGGGCCTCGTCGCGGTAAAGCAGCGGATTCGGCCAGAAGCGCGGCGTGCGGTCGGCATAGGCCGCGTAAGCCGCACCGAACTTGCCGGCGAGGTATTCGGCCTCCTTGCGCGCGGTGAAGCGGAAGACGAGGAAGCTCGCCAGGCCGAGCATGACGGCCGCCAGCACCGAGCCGAACATCAGGCCGATGCCGGCAGCGCCGACGGTCGAGAAGAAATAGAGCGGGTTGCGGGTCATCGAGAACGGACCGGACATAATCAGCTCGTCATTCTTCCTGCCGCCGACGAATAGGATGCTCCACAGCCGGCCAAGGAAACAGATCAGCACCATCGCGAACCCGATCGTCTCGACGATTTCGTGCCCGTCCGACCCTTCGGCCAGCGCCGGCTTGCTGAACAGGAGCAGGATGACGGCAAGCACGGCGGCCGCCTGCACGACGATCAGACGCTTGTGCTGGTCGAACGCCTTCGGCGCCGATTTGAGGGACGTATAGGCCATTCTTCTCACCGCTCCGGCGCCGACAGGGGCCCCGAAGCTTCTCTAGCTGTTCCGCCGCGGGAAGACGAGGCCCGATGGAGGTTTTCGGCCGACCTTACGAATTTGTAAGCGCGCGGACAGGCCGCGGTGAATTCGCCCGTCTAGCCTGACGATCGCCGCCAAACGCGATTTCGGGCGGCGAATGGATCATCAACCTCGGGATAATGTCATGAACAAATTTGCCCTTGCTTTCGCCTTTGCCGCTGCCGCGATCATCGTTCCCTTGGCTTCGGCCGTTGCCGCTCCGACGCCTTGCGAGACCGCGTTGAAGGACCTGCGCGCCGCCGAGGCCAAGGCGACACCCAACGATGCCGACAAGAACAAGGTTTCCGAACTGGAGACAAAGGGCATCGAGCGTTGCAACGCCGACGACGACAAGCGCGCCGACGACTTCTTCGCCCAGGCTATGAAGATTCTTGGCAAGTAAGCGGCGGAGGAACCGGAAATGAATATCGCCATGACCGTGGCAAGCCACGGGCACGAGTCCGAATTGAACCGCGTCCCGGACGTCGCCATCGATTTCTGGCTGATCAAGATCATGGCGGTGACCATGGGCGAGACGGCGGCCGACTATCTCGCCGTCAATCTCGGCCTCGGCCTTACCGCGACATCCTTGATCATGAGCGGCATCCTGGTGGTCGCGCTTGTCCTGCAGTTCGCGCGGAAGCGCTACGTGCCCTGGGCCTATTGGCTCGCGGTCGTGCTGATCAGCGTCGTCGGCACCTTGGTCACCGACAACCTCGTCGACAATTTCGGCGTGCGGCTGGAGACGACGACGATCGTCTTCTCGGTCGCCCTCGCACTGACTTTCGCGGCCTGGTACGCCAGCGAAAAGACGCTCTCGATCCACACCATCTTCACCACCAGGCGCGAGATCTTCTATTGGCTGGCGATCCTGTTCACCTTCTCGCTCGGCACGGCCGCCGGCGATCTGGTGGCCGAGCGTTTCGACATGGGTTATCTCACCACCGGCGTGATCTTCGGCGGTGTCATCGCGGCGATCGCGCTCGCCTGGTTCTTCCTCGGCCTGAACTCTATCCTCGCCTTCTGGCTCGCCTATATCCTGACCCGGCCGTTCGGCGCCTCCTTCGGCGACCTGCTGTCGCAACCGGTCGAATATGGCGGCATGGGCTTCGGCACCACCGCCACCAGCCTGACCTTTCTCGGCTGCATCGTGGTCATCGTTCTCTATATGACCCTGAGGAACCTGATCGATGAAGACGAACAGGCGCTGCTCGACTAAAACGCTTCTCGCAAAAATGTGTTGCGGCCTTCGCTCCGGCAGCGCTTAAAAACAGATGGTTAGAGCAATTCCAGCAACGGGTGGCGCGGGATTTCCGTCAGGAACCGCGTCAAACGAAGAGATAGACCGGCCAAGAAAAAGCCGCAGCCGGCGCTACCATGCCGGTGAGGTTCAGGCGGCAAGGACAGCACGGGGCGATGCGACTTCTGCTTGTTGAAGACGATCCGAGAACCGCCGACTACATCGTCAGGGGACTGACCGAGGCCGGCCATGTCTGCGATCTGCTGCGCGACGGCCATGACGGCCTCTTCGCCGCGACCCGCAACGCCTATGACGTGATCGTCGCCGACCGCATGGTTCCCGGCCTCGACGGCCTGTCGATGATCAAGGCGGTGCGCGCCGCCGGCATCCGCACGCCGGCCATTTTCCTGACCTCCATCGGCGGCGTCGACGACCGCGTCGAGGGCCTCGAAGCGGGCGGCGACGACTATCTGGTCAAGCCCTTCGCCTTTTCCGAGCTGCTCGCCCGCATCCATGCGCTCGGCCGCCGGCCGGCGGCGCAGGAGCAGAAGACGGCTTTGCGCGTCGCCGACCTCGAAATGGACCTGATCCTGCGCCGCGTGACCAGGCAGGGCCAGCCGATCGACCTGCAGCCGCGCGAATTCAGCCTGCTCGAGGTGCTGATGCGCGGCGAGGGCCGCGTCATCACCCGCACCATGCTTCTGGAGCGCGTCTGGGACTTTCATTTCGACCCCAAGACCAGCGTCGTCGAAACGCATATCAGCCGGCTGCGGGCCAAGGTCGACAGGCCCTTCGACGTGCCGCTGATCCACACCGTGCGCAACACCGGCTACAGCCTGCATGTCCCGGCCTGATCTCGCGGCCGCACGTGCGGGGCGACCCACCGCGATCGCATGAGCGCGACACGCTCCAGCCTGCTGCGCAGCACGCCGTTCAGGCTGGCGCTGACCTTCGCCTTTCTGTTCCTGCTGGCCTTCATCCTGTCCGGCGCGATCGTCTATCAATTGATGAGCGCCTCGCTCGCCAGGCAGCTCGATCAATCGATCAAGGAGACCTATTCGCTGATCGCCGCGACCTATGCCGAGAGCGACGAGGAGGATCTCGTCTCCACGGTCAGGGACCATGCCCAGTTCAGCCAGGACAAGGACGAGATCTTTTCCCTCACCGACAAGGACGGCAACCGCCTTGCCGGGGATTTCACCGCCTCCGCGCTGCCGGACGGCTTTTCCATGTTCGCCGCCAATTTGCCGGGCGTGCCGCCCGACACCGAGTATCGCGCCTATTCGGGCGTGGTCGGCGACAACAATTTGACGGTCGCCTTCTCGCTTTCGGAAACCGAGGATCTGGAAAGGATCGTGCTGATGAGCTTCGGCTGGGCCACGCTCTTCATCACCGTCCTGGCGATCGTCGGCGGCGCCGTGCTTGCCTCGCGCGTCCAGCGGCGCCTCGACGGCATTGCCAGCACCATGGTCGACGTCTCGCATGGTCGCCTCGATGCGCGCATTCCGCTGATCGGCAGCGGCGACGACATCGACGCCGTCTCGGCCCAGGTGAATGCGGCGCTCGAGCGCCTGTCGGCACTGGTCGACGGCATGCGCGAAGTGAGCGCCAACATCGCCCATGACCTCAAGACGCCGCTCAATCGGCTGCAGATGATCCTGGAATCGGCCGCCGACAAGACGGTGTCGGGCGAGGACGTCTCGACCGAGCTGACCGACGCCCGCGCTGAGAGCCAGCAGATCAACAGCACCTTCGACGCTTTGCTTCGCATCGCCCAAATCGAAGCCGGCGCCCGCAAGGCGCGCTTCGTCGACCTTGATGTCGGCCCGGTCGTCGAGACCATCGGCGAAGTCTATGCCGACGTTGCCGAGGACGACGGCAAGTCCTTGTCCACAGGGATTATTCCGGGTACGAAATGGTATATTCACGGTGACCGCGACTTGCTGATGCAGATGCTCGCCAATCTGGTCGAGAACGCGCTCAGGCATTGCCCGCCGGGCACCGCGATCGAGCTCTCGGTGACCAGGGAAGGCAGCCACGTCCTCGTCCATGTCCGCGACAATGGTCCGGGCATCCCCGCCGAGGAGCGCGAAAAGGTGTTCCGCCGGCTCTACCGGCTGGATACGAGCCGCACGACGCCGGGCAGCGGCCTGGGCTTGAGCCTGGTCAAGGCGGTGGCCGACCTGCATGGTGCGGCAATAACGCTCGAGGACCGCAACCCCGGTCTCGGCGTGACAATCAGCCTTCCGGCCGTGCGAGTTGCAGATGCCTGAGGCCGGCGGAGCCCGCGTCCCGGCCGCCTTACGCATTTGTATAGCCCCCGCCAGCCGCACGAAAACTCCGGTCTCTAGGCTTGTGCCGTTCCCGCCGGATCGGGAGCGCGGCCCGGCCAGGTTCGGGCCAGAACCTCAGAGAAGAAAGGAAAGAAGATGAAAAAATCCGTCATCGCAGCCGCAGCGATCGTGGCTCTTGCCTCCGCGACCGGGGCCTATGCCAAGGCGGCCAGCGGCACCATCGCCAGCGTCGACAAGAAGGGTGATTCCTTCACGCTGAGCGACGGCAAGACCTTTGCCCTGCCCGAAAACATCGAGGTTGAGACCCTGAAGGTCGGCGAAAAGGTCACCGTCACCTATTCCGCCAAGGCCGGCAAGCTCATGGTTTCGGCCGTCCAACCGGCCAACTGAGCCGACAAGCACGACACGCCGGCAGGGTTCTCCCTGCCGGCGACGCCATTCGGCGATGCTACCGCGCGGCGCCCGCCCGGCGGAAATCGGAAGGCGACATCCCGGCGAGCTTGCGGAAGGATTTGTTGAAGGCGCTGAGCGAGCCGAAGCCCGATTCCATGGCGACCCTCAGCACATTGGCGTCCTCATGCATCAACAGCGCCTGCGCGTAGCTCAGGCGCAGCAGATTGACATATTCGTTAAGCGTCATGCCGGTCGATTTCTTGAACAGGCTCATGGCGTATTTGGGATGGATGTCGGCGGCGGCGGCAATGGTCACGCAGTCGATGTCGTAGAGGAAATTCTCGGCGATGTAATCGCACATGCGCCCGACATTGCGCGAGGATTGCTGGTCGAAGGGATTGCCTGCGCCTTGCCCGGCGGCCGCTCCTGGCACCAGGCGGTAGGGCTCGAAGCGCACCCGCTCGAGCCTCAAGAGCAGCTCGTTGACGGCGTGCTCGGCCCTGGCCGGATCGCCCGAGCGCGCATATTCGTTCCAGCGCTTGAAATTGTCGTTGTCCGACTGGTCGGTGGCGTTGGTCACCAGGGTCGCGCCGGTCATCAGCCGATGGCGTATGTCGGCCGGCAGATGCAGGCGGAAGAAATGCACCAGCGGCAGATGCGCGCCGGCATAGACGGCGTCGTCGGAGAGGTCGTCCATCTGGTGCGGCAGGCCGCCCCAGAACAGGCACATCTCGCCGGCCGACAGCGCAATCTCGTGCTCGGCCATGCGGTAATGCACGCTGCCTTGAACGATGAAATTCACCTCGACCTGGGCGTGCCAGTGCGGCTTCAGCATCACCAACGGGTGGTTGTGGAACATCTGCAAAACAAGCGGCAGTCCTTCGACGCTGCTCGCGCCAGGCTGGTAGAATGGACGCCCCGGCATCTTACTTTCCGCCAACTTCTTATTCCCTTCGACGGGGACAAGCCTTCCGCGCCGCATAGTCTAGCCACGCTCACAGTGAAAGAGCAAATGAAATGGGAGGATTTCAATGCGCACTACACTGACCTGCGCCGCGCTTATGCTTGCCCTGGGCTCCGGCCCGGCCCTGGCGCAGTCCGGCGAGATCACCATCTGGAGCTGGAACATCGCCGCCTCGTCGTTGAAGGCGACGGTGGAGGGCTTCAACAAGAAATACCCCGACATCAAGGTCACGGTTCAGGACCTCGGCAACCAGCCCACCTATGACAAATCGATTGCCGGCTGCGCCGCCGGCGGCGTCGGCCTGCCCGATATCGTCTCGATCGAGAACGGCGAGGCGGAGAATTACTGGAGCCAGTTCCCGGACTGCTTCGTCGACCTGCACACGCTGGGCTACAGCGCCGAGGACCAGAAGAAATACCCCGACTTCAAGCGCACCGAGCTCGAAGTCGGCGACAAGGCCTACGCGATGCCCTGGGATTCCGGCCCGGTGGCCGTCTTCTACCGCCGCGACTTCTACGAGAAGGGGGGCGTCGACCCGGCCTCGATCAAGACCTGGGACGATTTCATCGCCGCCGGCAAGAAGATCCAGGCCGCCAATCCGGGCGTGTCGATGACCAATGCCGATTTCAACGGCGACACCGAATTCTTCCGCATGATCTCCAACGAGCAGGGCTGCGGCTACTTTGCCGAGGACGGCCAGTCGATCACCGTGGCCGAGCCGAAATGCGTCGACGCCCTGACCAAGGTCAAGGAGATGAAGGACGCCGGCATCGTGTCGTCGGCCGACTGGTCGACCAAGATCACCAACAACACCGCCGGCACCGTCGCCAGCCAGGTCTATGGCGGCTGGTATGAAGGCACGATCCGCACCGAATCGCCGAAGGAGAGCGGCAAATGGGGCGTCTATCTGATGCCGAGCCTCACCGCCGACGGCCCCCGCGCCGCCAATCTCGGCGGCTCGTCGCTGGCCATCACCTCGGCGTCCAAGAACAAGGAGGCGGCTTACGCCTACCTGAAATATACGCTGGAGACCAATGAGGGCCAGATCACCATGCTGAAGGATTTCGGCCTGGTGCCCTCGCTGATCTCGGCGCTCGACGACCCTTATGTCGCGCAAGGGCAGCCCTATTGGGGCGACCAAGCGGTCTGGAAGGATATCCTGGCGACGCTGCCCAAGGTGGCGCCGAGCCGCGGCACGCAGTTCCAGAGCGACGCCGAGATCATCATGCGCGCCGTGCAGACCAAATATCTGGCCAGCGGCTATCCCGACGCCAAGGCCGCGCTAGACGACGCCGCCAAGCAGATCGCCGCCGCGACTGGCCTGCCGGTGAAGTAAGCGTCGCTTTTTCCTTCTCCCCTTGTGGGAGGAGGTGGATTGGCGCGCACCGCCAAGACGGGGTGCTCCAGCGGAGTGAGACGTCGGCTTTCCCTGGAACACCCCTCATCCGGCCGCTCCGCGGCCACCTTCTCCCACAAGGGGAGAAGGGAAAGACAGAGAAAGGAGGAAGACGATGCGCACGCAGAACGCCACCGCGTACCGCTTCCTCACGCCTTACCTTTTGATCTTCGCCATCTTCTGGATCTGGCCGATCATCTCGTCCTTCCTGATCTCCTTCCAGGCGACGCGCACCGTGCCGTGGCGCTTCGCGCCGGCCTTCAACTGGGGCCGCCTGATCGGCGACCCCGCCTTCTACAACGCGCTGAAGAACACGCTGCTGATCCTGGTCATCCAGGTGCCGGTGATGATTGCGCTGGCGATCGTCATGGCGGTGCTGCTGAACTCGCCGCTGCTCAAGGCGCGCGGCCTCTACCGCTTCGCCTTCTTCGCCCCGGTCGTGGTCGGCGAGGTCGCCTATTCGGCCGTCTTCCGGCTGATGTTCAGCCTCGATTTCGGCATCGTCAACAAGCTCTTGAACAGCGTCGGCCTGGCCAAGATCGACTGGTTCTCCAACGTCACGCCGGCCATGGCGCTGATCATGATCGCCGTGACCTGGCGCTGGGCGGGCTACAACGCCATCATCATCCTGGCCGGCCTGCAGTCTATCCCGGAAGACGTCTACGAGGCGGCGACGCTCGACCGCGTCAGCCGGCTGAAGCAGTTCTTCTACATCACCTTGCCGCTGTTGAAGCCGGTCATCGTCTTTTGCGCCGTGCTGTCGATCATCGGCACCATGCAGCTCTTCACCGAGCCGTTCCTGATCACTGAACGCGGCGGACCGGGCGGCGGCACCGAGACGCTCGGCCTGCTGCTCTATCGCCAGGGCTTCCGCTCGCTCAATTTCGGCTACGCTTCGGCCGTCGCCTACACCATGGCGGGGCTGGCGATCGCCATCACACTGGTGCAGCTCTGGCTGATGAGGGAGCCGAAATGACCTCGCGCTCGCAGGCAAGGCTCGGGCGCGTCATTGCGCTGCATCTTTTCCTGACGCCGCTGGCGCTGGTCTGGCTGTTTCCGCTGTGGATGATGGTGGTGTTTTCCACCATGCCCGACAACGGCATCTTCAGCCCCGGCATCGAGCTTCTGCCGCACGACAATTTCCTCGACAATGTCGCCAACCTGCAGCGCGACACCAATTTCATCGGCGCCATCGGCATCTCGGTCTCGGTCGCGGCGACCTACACGATCCTCTCGGTGCTGCTCACCTCGATGGCCGGCTGGGCGCTGGCGCGCTACGAATTCCACGGCAAGGGCGCGGTGGTGGCCATCATCTTCGGCACCATCACGCTGCCCTACGCGGTGGTGCTCATCCCGCAATTCATCATGGTGGCGCGCGACTTCGCTCTGGCCAACACCTGGATCGCGCTGATCGTGCCGCCACTGTTCAATTCGCTCGGCGTGCTCTTCATGCGCCAGGCCTTCTCGATGATGCCGGCGGAGCTGTTCGACGCGGCGCGCGTCGAGGGCGTCAAGGAATGGCGCATCTTCCTGTTCGTGGCGCTGCCGCTGGCCCGCCCGATGCTGGCGGCCTTGGCCATCATCCTGTTCCTCGCCTCGTGGAACAACTATCTCTGGCCGCTGCTGATCAACAGCCAGCCGGGCGCCATGACGGCGCCGGTGGCGCTCGGCACGCTGATCGGCCTGACCAAGGTCTCGTGGGGCGGCATCATGGCCGGCGCCGTGATGCTGACGGTGCCGATGCTCATCGTCTTTGTGCTGTTGCAGCGCCATTTCATCGCCGGCATCGCCGCCGGCGCGGTCAAGTAGGAAGGAGCGCAATGGCGGCCGTCACCCTCACCAATGTCGTCAAACGCTTCGGCGTCTTCGAAGTCGTCCACGGCGCCAACATCGACATCGCCGACGGCGAGTTCGTCGTCTTTGTCGGCCCGTCCGGCTGCGGCAAGTCCACGCTTCTGAGGATGATCGCCGGGCTGGAGGACATCAGCGGCGGCGACATCGCCATCGGCGGCAAGGTGATCAACGATGTCGAGCCGGCCGAGCGCGGCATCGCCATGGTCTTCCAGTCCTACGCGCTCTACCCGCATATGACGGTCGAGCAGAACCTCTCCTTCGGCCTCAGGATGAACGGCAACCCGAAGGCCGACACCAATCGCCGGGTTAGCCGAGCGGCGGAAATCCTGCGCATCGACGAATTGATGCAACGCCGGCCGAAGCAACTCTCCGGCGGCCAGCGCCAGCGAGTAGCCATCGGCCGCGCCATCGTGCGCGAGCCGCAGGTTTTCCTGTTCGACGAGCCGCTCTCCAATCTCGACGCTGAGCTAAGAGTCCAGATGCGCGTCGAGATCTCGCGCCTGCACAAGGAGCTCGGCGTCACCATGATCTATGTGACGCACGACCAGACCGAGGCGATGACGCTGGCCGACC
This sequence comes from Mesorhizobium sp. B3-1-6, assembly GCF_006439555.1. NCBI lineage: Bacteria > Pseudomonadati > Pseudomonadota > Alphaproteobacteria > Hyphomicrobiales > Phyllobacteriaceae > Mesorhizobium > Mesorhizobium sp. B3-1-6. The sequence goes on from NZ_VFTM01000035.1 coordinate 59,435, forward strand.
GTATCGTCGTGCTGAAGGCCGGCAATGTCGAGCAGATCGGCGCACCGCTCGATCTTTATGACGACCCGGCAAACCGTTTCGTAGCCGGCTTCATCGGCTCACCGAAGATGAATTTCCTCAGCGCCAAAGTTGTGGAGACGTCCAACAGCGCCGCGACCATCGAGCTCGTCCATCATGGCGGCGCGCGGTTGCGCAAACCGCTCGCCGAAGCTTTTCCCGCCCTTGATGCCGAGGTCGTGCTCGGCGTCAGGCCGGAGCATTTCTTCGAGGCCGGCGAGGGCGATTGCGACATCCCGGTCAAGGCCGATGTCGCCGAGCATCTCGGCTCGGTGAGCTATGTCTACGCCAATGCCGGGCCGGAGGAGCTGATCGTCGAGCGCGAGGCCTCGCGCCAGCGCGCCAGCGGCGATCATTTCACCGTCTCGATCAAAGCGGAACGCGCGCTGCTCTTCGACAAGAAGGGCGCAAGGATCCGTTGACCCGCAAGTTTCTTTGCCGGCATGCCAGGCCTGGCGGCGACCCATGGAGTATTTGATATGACATCCTCATCCAAGAAAATCCGCTGGGGCATTCTCGGGCCCGGCAGCATCGCCAAATCCTTTGCCGGTGGCGTGGCGCAGTCGCGCACCGGCGAACTGGTCGCGCTCGGCGCCCGCAATCCCGCCAAGCCGGGCCTGGCCGAGACCTTTCCGAGCGCGCGCATCCTCGACGGCTATGAGGCGCTGCTTGCCGACGATGGAGTCGACGCCATCTACATTTCGATCCCGCATCCCGGCCATGCCGAATGGGCGATCAAGGCGGCCGAGGCCGGCAAGCATGTCTTATGCGAAAAGCCGCTGGCCCTGACCGCCTTCGAAGCCGACGCCATGATGCATGCGGCGCGCAAGGCCGGCACCTTCCTCGGCGAAGCCTTCATGTACCGGCTGCATCCGCAGACGCTGCAGCTGGTTGAGCTGATCAAGTCGGGCGCCGTCGGCGAGGTGCGCATGATCAAGTCGAGCTTCGGCTTCGCCATGCCGGGCTTCATGCCGGAGCACCGGCTTTACGCCAACGAACTCGCCGGCGGCGGCATCCTCGATGTCGGCGGCTATGCCGTATCGATGGCGCGGCTGATCGCTGGCGCCGCGATCGGCCAGCCTTTCGCCGAGCCCGACAAGGTTGTGGGCGCCGCCCATCTCGGCCAGTCCGGCGTCGACGAGTGGGCTTCCGCGCTGCTGCATTTCCCCGGCGGCATCGTCGCCGAAATCTCCGGCAGCATCTCGCTCGACCAGGACAATGTGCTGCGCATCCTCGGCACCAAGGGTCAGATCGAAGTGCCCGATTTCTGGTTCGCCGGTGGCAACCGCGATGTCGGACCGGGCCGGATCGAGGTGATCCGGTCCGGGGCCGCTCGCGAGGTGATCAGCCTCGGCGAGACCCGCCACCTCTATTCCTTCGAGGTCGACGCCGCCGTCGAGGCGATCCTCGCCGGACGGCAGGAATTCGCCTGGCCCGGCATGTCCTGGGCCGACAGCCTCGGCACGCTGCGCGTTCTGGACAGATGGCGCGCCGCTGTCGGGCTCGAATACGAGATCGAGAAGCCCGCTAAGCGTGTCAACACCATTTCCGGCCGGCCGCTCAGCACCAACGGCGCCGCCATCGGCAAGCGTGACATTCCCGGCCTGTCGATACCCGTCTCGCGGCTGGCGCTTGGCTTCGAGGATTTCCGCACCTTCTCCTCCGGCTCGATCCTGCTCGACGCCTATTTCGAGGCCGGCGGCAATCTGTTCGACACCGGCTTTGTCTATGGCGCCGGCTACACCGAGACGCTGCTTGGCCAATGGCTCGCCAATCGCGGCGTGCGTGCGCAATCGGTGATCATCGCCAAGGGCGCGCATTCGCCGCTCTGTTACCCCGACGTCATCGGCAAGCAGCTGGCACAGTCGCTCGACCGGCTGCAGACCGACCATGTCGACATCTATTTCATGCATCGCGACAATCCGGACGTGCCGGTCAGCGAATTCGTCGACGCCATGGACGCGGAGGCCAAGGCCGGCCGCATCTGCGGCCTGTTCGGCGGCTCCAACTGGACGATGGAACGCATGGACGCGGCGATTGCCTACGCCGAAAAGCATGGCAGGCAGAAGCCCGGCGCGCTGTCCAACAATTTCTCGCTGGCCGAGATGCTGGAGCCGATCTGGGCCGGCTGCGTAACCTCCTCCACCGATGCCTGGAAGGCCTGGCTGGCGGCGCGGCAGATGCCGAACTTCGCCTGGTCGAGCCAGGGCCGCGGCTTCTTCACCGATCGCGCCGGCCGCGACCGGACCGACAATGAGGAGCTGGTGCGCGTCTGGTATTCTGAAAAGAATTTCGGCCGCCGCGACCGCGCCATCGAACTGGCCCGAAAGCTCGGCAAGAGCCCGATCCATGTCGCGCTGGCTTACGTGCTGGCGCAGCCCTTTCCGTCCGTGCCGCTGATCGGCCCGCGCACGCTGGACGAGTTGGAAGACAGCCTGAAGGCGCTGGATATCAAGCTGACGCCGGAGGATGTGGCCTGGCTGGACGAGGGGCCGGAAAGGCGCAGGGCCTAGGCGATAGACCACGAGCGAAATGACGGACGTCGCGTTCCTTCGCCCCCTCTCTGCCCTGCCGGGCATCTCCCCCTCAAGGGGGGAGATTGGCGGCTTCGACGCCGGCACCTTTTCTGCAACATTGGTGATTGGCGAAAGCCGGCGTGACATCTGATCTCCCCCCTTGAGGGGGAGATGTCCGGCAGGACAGAGAGGGGGGCCTCGCGCCGGCGCCTCCTTCGTCATTCTAGGGCGGAGCAAGGAGCGAAGCGACGCGCGCAGACCCTAGAATCCATGCCGTGACGCCTGAGCGCCGCCACGGTCCAGAACGCTCACCAGCCGATCCCGCGAAAGAGCTCGAACCATTCCGGATTGGTCTTCTCGGTCAATCCCACCTTCCATTGGCGCTGCCAGCGCTTCAATGACGTCTCACGCTGGATGGCGTCGGTGATGTCGAAATACTCCTCGTACCAGACCAGACGCTGCACACCGTAACGGCTGGTGAAGCTGGAGCTTTGGCCGGTCTTGTGCTCGGGCATGCGGCGAGCAAGGTCGTTGGTGACACCAATATAGATCGTGCCGCCTTTCTGGCTTGCGGTCATGTAGACGTAGCCTGTCATGCTTCGATCTTACCTGGCGCCAGCGCCAACGGCTATTCTGGACGGCAGCATTCTACGGCTAATGTCACGGCATGGATTCTAGGGTCTGCGCGCGTCGCTTCGCTCCTTGCTCCGCCCTAGAATGACGAAGGAGGCGTCGACGCTCTACGGGAGGCGAACCCCCTCTGGCCTGCCGGCCATCTCCCCCGCAAGGGGGGAGATCGGCAGCTTCGCCGCCCCGCGAACATCTGAGGCGTTGCTACCGATCCACCCGCGTCGACAGGATGATCGACGACGAGGTCCGCTCCACCCCGTCCATCGCGCCGATCTTGTCGAGCAGCGCGTCGAGATCGCGGATCGACGGCGCGTCGACGATGACGATCATGTCGAAATTGCCGCTCACCGAATGCACCGTGCGGACCGGCGCCATCGCTTCCAGGCTGCGCACCACCTTGTCGGCGAGTTTCGGCGTGACGGTGAGCAGCACATGCGCCTTGACCAGCCCTTGCTCATAGTCGGGCGACAGCCTCACCCCATAGCCGGCAATGATGCCGCGCTGCTCCAGCCGCTCGATGCGGCTCTGCACCGTCGTGCGCGACACGCCGAGCTGCCGCGCGAGCTCCGCCGTCGAAGCGCGGGCGTTGGCGCGCAGCAGGGTAAGCAGGGCTTGTTCGGCTTCTGTGATCATTTCGACGAAACCTTTCGGCAGATCGTTCAAAGTTCCGCTTCATATTGCCAGATTCCACGCTTCCTTTCGACAGGCAAGCTGCGAAGATCTTCGCCAATCGAATTGGCCCAAATCAGGATTGGCAGGGGATATTGATCATGAAGAACATCGTTGTCGTCGGCGCCGGCAAGATCGGCTCGACCATAGCCGAAATGCTGAGCGCCACGGGCGACTATCGCGTCACGCTCGTCGACCGCTCGGCCACCCAGCTTGCCGCCGCCGAACTGCCGGCCGGCGTCGAGACGCAGGAGCTCGACATTACCGCCACGGGTGAGCTCGAGAAAGTGCTTGCCGGCAAGTTCGCCGTGCTGAGCGCCGCACCCTTCCACCTCACCACCCGCATCGCCGAGGCGGCCGCCGCCACCGGCGTGCACTATCTCGACCTAACCGAGGATGTCGTCTCGACCCGCCGCGTCAAGGAGCTGGCACGTGACGCCGAGAGCGCCTTCATCCCGCAATGCGGCCTGGCGCCGGGTTTCATCTCGATCGTCGCCAACGATCTCGCCAGCCGCTTCGACACGCTGGAAAGCGTACGCATGCGCGTCGGCGCGCTGCCGCAATATCCGTCCAACGCGCTGAACTACAACCTCACCTGGAGCACCGACGGCGTCATCAACGAATATTGTGAGCCCTGCGAGGCGATCGTCGAAGGCGAGCTGATCGAAGTGCCGCCGCTGGAGGAGCGCGAGGAATTCTCGCTCGACGGCGTTACCTACGAGGCCTTCAACACCTCCGGCGGCCTCGGCACGCTCGCCGAGACGCTGAAGGGCAAGGTGCGCACGCTGAACTACCGCACCATCCGCTACCCCGGCCACGCCGCGATCATGAAGGCGCTGCTCAACGATCTGGGGCTGCGCCACCGCCGCGATGTGCTGAAGGACATCTTCGAGAGCGCGCTGCCTTCGACGCTGCAGGACGTGGTCATCGTCTTCGTCACCGTCTCGGGCCGCCGCAATGGCCGGCTGCTGCAGGAGACCTACGCTAATAAGATCTATTCGCAGCGTGTCGGCAACATCGTGCGCAGCGCCATCCAAATCACCACCGCTTCCGGCATCTGCGCCGTGCTCGATATGCTGGCCGACGGCTCGCTGCCGGCGAAGGGTTTCGTGCGCCAGGAAGACATCGCCCTCGACGCCTTCCTCGCCAACCGCTTCGGCCGCGCCTACGCCCAGCACGAGATGGCGAGCCGGCTCGCGAGCTGAGGGCGCCTTTCCTCTCCCCCGTCGATCGGGGGAGAGGTGTCGAGCGAAGCTCGACGGAGTGGGGGTCGACCGCCGCCGGCCGTTGTTATTTCAGCCGGGGCGATACCTCGCCTTGATTAGGCGCCGTAGCGAGTTGTCAGCGCCTCCGCATCTGAGCAGCGCCTTCCCCCACTCCGTCGCCGCTTCGCGGCGCCACCTCTCCCCCTCCGGAGGGAGAGGAAAGGAGCTTGGCAGACTAAGTTCGCGCCTTTCCCCCGTCGATCGGGGGAGAGGTGTCGAGCGCAGCTCGACGGAGTGGGGGTCGACCGCCGCCGGACTCAAACATGCAGCGCGTGGCCGAGCGCCTTCAGCGCCGCTTCCTGGAAACTTTCGCCCTGCGTCGGATGCGCATGGATCGTGCCGGCGATGTCCTCCAGCCGCGCGCCCATCTCGAGCGCGAGACCAAAGGCCGCCGCCAGTTCCGACACGCCTTGCCCGACCGCCTGGATGCCCAGCACCAAATGGTTGTCCGCGCGCGCCACGACCCGCACAAAACCGTCCTCGCCCTGCTTGGTCATCGCCCGGCCGTTGGCGGCGAAGGGGAACTGGCCGATCTTGATCTCGCCGGCGAGCGCCTTCGCCTCTTCCGGTGACAGGCCGGCGGTGACCAGCTCCGGATCGGTGAAGCAGATCGCCGGAATGGCGCGCTTGTCCCAGCTTCTTTTGTGGCCGGCGACGATCTCGGCCACCATCTCGCCCTGCGCCATGGCGCGATGCGCCAGCATCGGCTCGCCGGTGACGTCGCCGATCGCAAAAATGCCGCGCATCGAGGTGCGGCACTGGTCGTCGATGCGGATGAATTTTCCCGCCCTGTCGAGGTCGATCTGCTCCAGGCCCCAGCCCTCGGTCAGCGGCTTGCGCCCGACCGTCACCAGGATCCTGTCGGCGGCGAGTTTGGCGTTCTTGCCGTCTGATGTCTCGACCAGCAGCGCGTCGCCCTTGCCCGCCTGTCCCTGGGTCGACAACCCCTTGGCCTTGGCCCCCTGCATCACCTCGACGCCCAGTTCGCCGAGCCGCTTCAGCACCGGCCGGGTCAGCTCGGCATCGTATTGCGCCAGCACGCGCGGCAGCGCTTCGACCACGGTGACCTTGGCGCCCATCTTGGCGAAAGCCATGCCGAGCTCGAGTCCGATATAGCCGCCGCCGACGACCGCGAGCTTCTTCGGCACGTCGCTCAGCGCCAGCGCCTCGGTGGACGAGATGACCGGCCCGCCGAAGGGCAGGAACGGCAATTCGACCGGCGCCGAGCCGGTGGCGATCACCACGGTTTCGGCGCGGATCACCTGCGTGCCGGTCTCGGTCCCGACTTCGACCGTCTTGCCGTCCCGGAACGTTGCCCAACCTTGCACGGTCTTGACCTTGGCCTTTTTGAGCAATCCAGCAACGCCGCTATTCAGCCGGCTAACGATCCCGTCCTTCCAGGCGACGGTTTTTGCGAGTTCCAGCGTCGGCGCGGCGGCGACCTTGATGCCCAGCGGATCCTTGCCGCCGGCCATATGCGCGACCTTCTCGAACTCTTCCGCCGCATGGATCAGCGCCTTGGACGGGATGCAGCCGACATTGAGGCAGGTGCCGCCCGGCTTGCCTGCCTCGACGATGACCGTGTCGACGCCGAGCTGGCCGGCGCGGATGGCGCAGACATAGCCGCCCGGACCGGCGCCGATGACCAGCAGCTTGCAGGAGATTTCTTTCATGATGGCACCTTATGTTGCGGCCTGGGGAACATAGGTCGCGATCCTTCGCGCCCCCCTCTGTCCTGCCGGACATCTCCCCACGAGGGGGGAGATCAGCAGCTTCGGAGCGCCGCCCATTCCTGCTGCGTCGGAGATTGGCGAAAGCCGCGGCAACGTCTGATCTCCCCCCTCGTGGGGGAGATGCCTGGCAAGGCAGAGGGGGGCGCTGTCCCGCCGGCATCTCGGTCGTTCGCCCTAATCCACGAAGATCAGCGCCGGCGTCTCGAGCAGCGCCTTGATCCGCTGCACGAACACCGCGGCATCCCAGCCGTCGATGATGCGATGGTCGAAGCTGGACGACAGGTTCATCATCTTGCGCGGGATGAACTGCGTGCCGTCCCATACCGGACGCACCATGATCTTGTTGACGCCGATGATCGCCACTTCCGGATAGTTGATGACCGGCGTGGTCGCGACGCCTCCCATGGCGCCGAGCGAGGTGATGGTGATGGTCGAGCCGGACAGCTCCTCGCGCGTCGCCGTGCCGGACTTCGCCGCGTCGGCCAGCCGGTTGACCTCGACAGCGCAGTCCCACAGGTCGCGCGCCTCGGCATGCTTGACCACCGGCACCACAAGCCCGTTGGGCGTCTGAGCGGCGATGCCGATATGGATGCCCTCATACTGGTGGATGATGCCGGCATCGTCGTCGAACAGCGCGTTGAGATTGGGCTGCTCGGCGATCGCCTTGACCATCGCCCGCATCAGGAAAGGCAGCAGCGTCAGCTTGGGCCTTTCCGTCCCCTTGGCCCCGCGCTTCTCCTTGTTCAGCGTCGCGCGCAATTCTTCCAAGGCCGTGACGTCGATCTCCTCGACATAGGTGATGTGCGGGATGCGCGACTTCGCCAGCGACATCCTTTCGGCGATCTTGCGCCGCAGGCCGACGACCTTGATGTCCTCGACGCCGTCCTTCCGGGCAAGCCCGGTCGCGCGGGCCAGTTGCGGGCCGCGCGCGACGAACGCATCGATGTCCTCATGGCTGATGCGCCCGGCCGGACCACTGCCCGCGACCTGGCGCAGATCGATGCCGGCCTCCCTGGCGCGCAACCGGACGGCCGGCGAGGCCAAGGGCTTTTCGCCTTCCGCGCGCGGCGCGGCGGAAACGGAGGCGGGACGCGTGGTTTTCGACGCGCCGGCGGTCGTCTTCGGCGCCTCTGTCGGCTTTGGCGCCGCCTTCGGCGCGGCCGGCGCCGATTTTGCCTCGGCCGGCTCAGCCGGCGCTTTCTCCTCGGATGCAGGCGCGGCGGCGGCCTTCACATTGCCCTCGCCGGCCACTTTCAACCGCACGATCGGCGAGCCGATCGCCACCGTGTCGCCGATCTCGGCGCCGAGCCAAAGGATTTCGCCATCGACCGGCGACGGGATCTCGACGGTCGCCTTGTCGGTCATGACGGCGGCGAGGACCGTGTCCTCGCGCACAAGGTCGCCGACCTTGACGTGCCATTCGACGAGCTCGGCCTCGGCGACGCCTTCGCCGACATCGGGCAGCTTGATGATATGTTCGCCCAACCAGGCCTCCCCGCTCTAAGCTTCCAATGTTTCGATAAGCGCGCGCCCGACCCGCGCCGGGCCCGGGAAATAGTCCCATTCCTGCGCATGCGGATAGGGCGTGTCCCAGCCGGCGACCCGCGCCACCGGCGCTTCCAGGTGGTAGAAGCAGTTTTCCTGCACCAGCGAGACCAGCTCGGCGCCGAAGCCGGAGGTGAGCGTCGCCTCGTGCACGACCACGCAGCGGCCGGTCTTCTTCACCGAGGCGACGATCGTGTCGAGGTCGAGCGGCAAAAGCGTTCTCAGATCGATGATCTCGGCGTCGATGCCGGTCTCCTCGGCCGCCGCTTGCGCGACATAGACCATGGTGCCGTAGGCAAGCACGGTGACCGCCGAACCTTGCCTGCGGATCGCCGCCTTGCCGAGCGGGATCGTGTAATGGCCGTCGGCGACCTCACCGAGCTCATGCTTCGACCAGGGCGTCACCGGCCGGTCGTGATGGCCGTCGAACGGGCCATTGTAGAGCCGCTTCGGCTCAAGGAAGATCACCGGATCCGGATCCTCGATCGCCGCGATCAGCAGCCCCTTGGCGTCGTGCGGATTGGACGGCACCACCGTCTTCAGGCCGGAGACATGGGTGAACAGCGCTTCCGGGCTCTGGCTGTGCGTCTGGCCGCCAAAAATGCCGCCGCCGGTCGGCATGCGCACCACGATCGGGCAGGTGAAATCGCCGTTCGAGCGGTAGCGCAGCCGCGCCGCCTCCTGCGTCAGCTGGTCGTAGGCCGGATACATGTAGTCGGCAAACTGAATCTCGACGCAGGGCTTCAAGCCGTAGGCGGCCATGCCGATGGCCGAGCCGACGATGCCGGATTCGTTGATCGGCGCGTCGAAGCAGCGGCTGCGGCCATACTTCGCCTGCAGGCCCTGCGTAGCGCGGAACACACCGCCGAAGAAGCCGACATCCTCGCCATAGACGATGACTTTGTTGTCGCGCCCCATCGAGACGTCGAGCCCGTCGCGGATCGCCTCGATCATGGTCTTCCTGGGCATGGTCAGACCCCCGCCTGCTGGCGCTGGCGCCTCAGATGCGGCGGCATCTCTTCGTAGAGCCCTTCGAACATGTCGCGGGTCGATGGTTTGCCGCCGGCATGCAGCGTGCCGTGGCCCTCGGCCTCCTTCTGCGCGGCGATCACCGTTTCGAGGATCTCGGCTTCGGCCTGGGTGTGACGATCCTCCGACCAGACGTCCTTGTGGATAAGATGGTTCTTCAGCCGGATGACCGGATCGCCGAGCGGCCAGGCGTCGGACTCGGCCTTCGGCCGGTAGGCCGACGGATCGTCCGACGTCGAATGCGCGCCGGTGCGGTAGGTGACATATTCGACCAGCGTCGGCCCGAGATTGGCGCGCGCCCGCTCCGCCGCCCATTTCGCCACGGCGTGCACCGCGAGATAGTCATTGCCGTCGACGCGCAACGCCGGAATGCCGAAGCCAAGGCCGCGCGCTGCAAACGTGCCGGAGCCGCCGCGTGCGATGCCTTGGAAGGTCGAGATCGCCCACTGGTTGTTGACGACGTTGAGAATGACCGGCGCCTTGTAGGTCGAGGCGAAGACCAGCGCGGAATGGAAATCGGACTCGGCGGTCGAGCCGTCGCCGATCCAGGCGGCCGCGATGCGCGAATCGTTGGAGATCGCCGAGGCCATCGCCCAGCCGACCGCCTGGATATATTGCGTCGCCAGGTTGCCGGAGATCGAGAAGAAGCCGTGCTCCTTCGACGAATACATGACCGGCAGCTGCCGGCCCTTCAGCGGATCGGCCTCGTTGGAATAGATCTGGTTCATCATCGTGACCATCGGATAGCCGTCGGCGATCAAAAGGCCGGCCTGCCGGTAGGTCGGGAAGTTCATGTCGCCGGGCTTCAGCGCCTTGCGGAAAGCGCAGCTCACTGCCTCTTCGCCCAGATGCTGCATGTAGAAGGAGGTCTTGCCCTGGCGCTGCGCCATCTGCATGCGCGCATCGAAGGTCCTGAGCGTCATCATATGGCGCAGGCCTTCGAGCAGCTCCTCGTCGCTGAGCAGCCCGGCCCATGGCCCGACCGCCTCGCCGGCGCGGTTCAGCACCCGGATGATGGAGAAAGCCATGTCGCGGATGGTGCGCGGATCGACGTCGATCTCCGGACGCGGCACCGAGCCGGCCTTGGGAATGGTCACATTCGAGAAATCGGGCGTGCCGCCGGGCCGAACCTCGGGCTCGGGCACATGGAAGCGCAACATTCCAGCATCGGCCATGAGCTCACATCCTCCAATGTTGCCGGTGCGATCTTTGCACATCCGCGCCGCCGCACCAGTGCCAATTCGCCGGGTCTGGGCACGGCCTTCCCCTTCGGCCGTCGGCTCGTGGAACCGATGCGGCACGCAAGCGCCAAGATGCAGATATGGCGGCGAAATTTCTTGTCGATGTTTTCGCGCTGTGCGCAATTTGGCGGAAGTTTGCGGGGCGATTGCCGCCAGAAAAAGTAAGCGGGATATGCGCGGCGGCCGTAGCAGCTAATCTCCCCCCTTGTGGGGGAGATGCCCGGCAGGGCAGAGGGGGGCGTGACAGAACGCCAACTCTCCGTAGTCATTCGTCGTCATAAGGCAACGGAGGGCGCGCAAACCCGGCTTCCGAAAGTCGACATTCGGTCAAGGCCAAGGATCAAACATCAAGACGCCGGCGGGACAGCGCCCCCCTCTGGCCTGCCGGCCATCTCCCCCACAAGGGGGGAGATCACGCTCTCTGCCCGCCGCTTCTCCGTTCACTCGGCCCCCGCCCCGTGCTAACCCACCCGCATGGCACAGAAGAAAGGATACGAGGTCGATTCGTGGCTGGCGAGGCCGGATCCGGCCATGGCGATCGTCCTGCTTTACGGCCCCGACCGCGGCCTCGTCGCCGAGCGGGCGAAGACCTTCGCCGCGAAAACCGGCCTGCCGCTCGACGACCCATTCTCCGTGGTCAGGCTGGACGGCGCGGAGGTCGACCGCGACGAGGGCCGGCTGCTCGACGAAGCCCGCACCGTGCCGATGTTTTCCGACCGGCGGTTGCTTTGGGTGCGCAATGCCAGCGGCCAGAAGGCGCTGGCCGACGACATCAAGGCGCTGACCGCCGAGCCCGCGCGCGATGCCATCATCCTCATCGAAGCCGGCGACCTGAAGAAAAGCACCGGTCTCAGGGCCATCGTCGAGGCCGCCGGCAACGCCATCGCTCTGCCTTGCTATGCCGACGAGGCCCGCGACCTCGATACGGTGATCGACGACGAACTGCGCAAGGCCGGCATGTCGATGACGCTCGACGCCCGCCAGGCGCTGCGCCGCAATCTTGGCGGCGATCGCCTCGCCTCGCGCGGCGAGATCGAGAAACTGGTGCTTTATGCGCACGGCCAAAAGGAGATCGACGTCGGCGACGTCAACGCCCTGTCCGGCGATGTCTCCGGTGCGTCTTTCGACGCCGCGGTCGACGCCATGCTGGACGGCAAGGTCGGCGACTTCGACATCGCCTTCAACCGCCATTGCCAGTCGGGCGGCCATCCCTTCCTGGTCCTGTCCTCGGCGATGCGGCAATTGCAGGCGATCCAGGCGATGCGCGGCCAGATGGAAACCGGCGGCCGCAACGCCGCCTCGGTCGTCGCCGGCGCCCGTCCGCCCGTCTTCTTCTCGCGCCGCAAGCTGGTGGAAAAGACGCTGGAACGCTGGACTGTCGAGGCGCTCGGTCGCGCGCTCGGCCGGCTGCAGACGGCGGTGCTGCAGACGCGCAAGCGGCCGGATCTGTCGGAAGCGCTGGCGCGCCAGGCGCTGCTCGGGATCGCGATCGAGAGTGCGAGACTGGGGCAAAGGTAAACGCCGGCGATTGGCGACGGCCGGGCGACAGCTAATTCCCTCCTTGTAGGGGAGATGGCCGGCCCACCCTCCGGAGCTGCTGCGCAGCTGCTGCGAAGGACGGGCAGGCCAAAGGAGTGCTGTCCCACCAGCGTATCCTTCGTCATTCTAGGGCGGAGCAAGGAGCGAAGCGACGCGCGCAGACCCTAGAATCCATGCCGTGAC
>NZ_VFTM01000036.1:0-62584 GCF_006439555.1 Mesorhizobium sp. B3-1-6
CCTTGAAAATTGGCCTTGGCCGTCGCGATTTCGTCATTCTATGGCGAAGCAAGGAGCGAAGCGACGGGGCGCAGACCATAGAATCAATTCCGTGACGTTAAGGCGTTACCACGGTCCAGAATTCTGCTCCGCTGCATCCCTCGCGCGAGATCACGGAATGGATCCTCGGGTCTGCGCGCGTCGCTTCGCTCCTTGCTCCGCCCGTGGATGACGACGTTCGGGCGCTTCGGCTAATCCCTGAGGTCCGCGATCCGCTTCGTTGGGCAAAAGTGTCGATCACGTTCGTGATTAGCCCCGAACGCTCGTCAGGTTGTCATTCTATGGCGTCGCTCGCCCGTGGATGACGAAGTCCACCCTTGCAAAATCCGCGTGACAAAGTTTGACGTTTACGTAAAAAGAAGGTGCGAGATCGACGCATGGGTTTCGCTTCGGCCATGCACTAGGATTGGCTGGAACGCAGGAGGAGCAGACATGTATCGCGCGCCGGTCGAGGACATCGCCTTCACGCTGAAGCAGGTGGCCGGGCTGAAGCCGGCACTGGATGCCGGCACCTTCGGCGATCTCGGCGAGGACTTGGTCGATGCGATCCTGGCCGAGGCCGGGCGCTTCGCCAGCGAGGAGGTCGCTCCCCTCTACAAGATCGGCGACGAGCATGGCGCGGTGCTGAAGGACGCTGCCGTCACCACGCCGCCCGGCTGGAAGGAACTCTACCGGCGCTGGATCGACGGCGGCTGGAACGCGCTGTCCGGGCCGGAAGAATTCGGCGGCCAAGGCCTGCCGACCATGCTCGGCGTCGCCGCGCTCGAAATGTGGAATTCCGGCGCCATGGCCTTCGGCATCGGCCCGACGCTCACCATGGGCGCGGTCGAGGCGCTCGACAAGCACGCTTCGCAGGAACTCAAGGCCAAATACCTCGCAAAACTCGTCTCCGGCGAGTGGATGGGCACGATGAACCTGACCGAGCCTCAGGCGGGCTCGGATCTCGCGGCCTTGCGCAGCCGTGCCGAGCCCGTCGGCGACGGCACCTACCGCATCTTCGGCCAGAAGATGTTCATCACCTATGGCGAGCACGATTTCACCGACAACATCGTGCATCTGGTGCTGGCCAGATTGCCCGACGCGCCGGCCGGAACGCGCGGCATCTCGCTGTTTTTGGTGCCGAAGTTCTTCGTCAACGACGATGGTTCGCTCGGCGCCCGCAACGACGTCTTCTGTTCCGGTCTCGAGCATAAGCTCGGCATCCATGCCTCTCCGACCTGCACTATGATCTATGGCGACGGTTTCCAGGGCGCCAACCCCGGCGCCATCGGCTGGCTGATCGGCGAGGAGAACAAGGGCCTGGCCTGCATGTTCACGATGATGAACAACGCCCGCCTTGCCGTGGGCATGCAGGGCGTGGCCGTCGCTGAGACAGCCACGCAGAAGGCGATCGCTTATGCCAATGAGCGCCGCCAGGGCAAGGCCTCGAACTATTCCGGCTCCGGCATGGCGCCGATCGTCCATCATCCCGATGTGCAGCGCAGTTTGCTCACCATGCGGGCGCTGACCCAGATCGCCCGCTCGATCAGCTATTCCTGCGCGCATGCCATCGACCGCGCGCGCCTCGGCGAGGGCGAGGCCGCCGCCAATTGGCGCGACCGCGCCAACCTGCTGACGCCGCTTGCCAAAGCCTTCTCGACCGATGTCGGCGTCGAGGTCGCTTCGCTTGGCGTCCAGGTGCATGGCGGCATGGGCTTCGTCGAGGAGACGGGTGCGGCGGCGCTTTATCGCGACGCCCGCATCGCGCCGATCTATGAAGGCACCAACGGCATCCAGGCGATCGATCTTGTGGCGCGAAAGCTGCCGCTTGGCGGCGGTGAGCATGTGCATTCCTATATCGGCGAGTTGAAAGCGATGGCCGATGCGGTGCGCACCTCCAACATCGATGGTTTCGGCCGCACCGCCGACAATCTCGACCGTGCGCTTGCCGATCTCGACGAAGCGACCCGCTTCTTGCAGAAGCTGCTTGCCGGCGGCAAGGCGGACGCCGCCATGGCCGGCGCCACGCCCTATCTGCGCCTGATCTCGCTCGCCGCCGGCGGCGCCTATCTGGCGCAGGGCGGGCTGGCCGACCGTGGCCGCATCGCGCTTTGCCGCTTCTTTGCCGAAAACCTGCTTGGCGAGACGCGCGCGCTGAAGGAGCGCGTCATCGACGGCGCCGAGAGCCTCGCCGCCGCCGGCGAGGCTCTGATTTCCGCTTAGGCATCTCGACCTTCAAAGGACCAACCGTGACAGACCATATCCTCGTCGAGCGCCAGGGCGCCGTGCAGACCATCCGCATCAACCGCCCCGACAAGAAGAACGCGCTGACGCGCGCCATGTACGCGAAAATGTCAGCCGCCCTTGCCGAAGGCGACGCCGATCCGACGGTCCGCGTGCATGTGTTCCTCGGCGTTCCGGGCGCCTTTTCCGCCGGCAACGACCTCGCCGATTTCCTGGTCATCGCCACCGGCGGCGAGGGCGGCAACGAGGTCTGGGATTTCCTGATGGCGCTGGCCAAGGCCGAGAAGCCGATGGTGTCGGGCGTCGACGGCATTGCGGTGGGCATCGGCACCACGCTCAACCTGCATTGCGATCTGACCTTCGCTACGCCGCGCACGCTGTTCCGCACGCCCTTCGTCGATCTCGGCCTTGTGCCGGAGGCCGGCTCAAGCCTGATCGCGCCGCGGCTCCTCGGCCGGCAGGGCGCCTTCGCGCTGCTCGGCCTCGGCGAAGGCTTTTCGGCCGAGCGCGCCAAGGCGGCCGGTATGATCTACGACGTCGTCGCGGAAGACGTGCTGGAAGGCGCGGTGCTGGCCGCCGCCGGCGACATCGCCGCCAAGCCGCCGCAGGCGCTGAAGATCGCGCGCGACCTGATGCGCGAGCCGCGCGAGGAATTGATCGCCCGCATCAAGGTCGAAAGCGAGCATTTCCGCGAGCGGCTGACATCCGAGGAGGCGCGCGCCGCGCTGACTGCGTTCATGACCCGCAAGAAGGGATAGGCGCGAAGCCCATCCGGAAAGGGGCGCCCTCTGTGGCGGACGCCCGCGGACTTGTCACGTTAGCTTCTTGGCCGCCTGTTCATCTAGCGCCTTGCCGAAAGCCTCTGCTGTCCATCCGGCTTCGAGCGCGCGGTGGAACAGCGCTTGCTGCGTTTCCGGCGCCAGCCCGCCGATCGGCGGATCGCGATCGAGATTGGTCGGGAAGGAATAGCCCTCCGCCGTCGAGGCGATCGCGTTGGCGGCCGCTGCCTTCGAGATCGCGCCTTCTGCCAGCATCGTCTGGATCGCGGGATAGAGCGCGCGGCTCATCCTGGTGCGGTCCACGCTCTCCATCGCGCGGCCGTAACCCGAAGACACCTGCAGCAGATTGGCCATGCGCCGGATGTCGGCGGAGCGGTTGTTGCCGGCGGCATGGAACAGCGCCGGGTTGAAGAAAGCGGCATCGCCCTTTTCCAACGCAAGCTGCACGTGATGCTCGGCGAAATATGCCTTGAACGCCGGCAGGCTGGTGGCGAGATATCCGGGCAGATAGGCCTGCGAGTAGGGGAGGTAGAGCGTCGGGCCGCTCTCCAGCGGCATATCGCAATGGGCGACGGCCCCCTGCAGCGTCAGCACCGGCGAGATGGAGTGCACATGCACCGGATAGCGCTCGATCACTTCGGGGGTCTGGAAGCCCAGATGATAGTCGCGATGCGCCGATTGCGCGGCGCCTCCGGGATTAACGCAGTTGATCTGCGAGGTCATCTGATAGGCCGGCCCGAGCCAGGCTTCCGAGATCAATGCGATGATGTCGTTGCCGTAATAGGCGGCGAAGGCTTGCGGATCGCGCAGGCAGAATTTCTCCAGCGCATTCCAGATGCGATCATTGGCGCCCGGCTTGGCGAAATGGTCGCCGCCGCCGGTCCCGATGGCGTGCTGCTCGGCGATCATCTCGTTGAAGAGCTTGGTCGCCCTATTGATCGGCGCCGTGTCGGCGAACGCTTTCTTGAAGGCCACGACGCCAGGCCCGCTGGTCATCGCCTCGACCCACTCCGCCAGCAGCGCCTTGCGTGTCTCGGGCTCGGCCGCCGCCTTGCGGACAGCATCGCCGTCATAGACGAGCACGTTCTTTTCGACGCCGGCGGCGAAGGGGTAGTCGGCGAGCTTGGTCGCTTGCTCGACGATCGCCCGGAAGCCTTCGATGTCGCACTGGTCCTTGGTCAGCCAGACCCGTTCGGACCTGGCCTTGGCTGGGTTGTCGGCCTTCATGACGCATCCTCCTGTTGCGATCCCGGTTGTCGTTGCCGTATACCGCAATCTGCGGCGCCGGTTGCCTCCAAAACACCTCAAAAACACCTCAGAAGATGTCTCGCCCCTTTCTCGTCAAGGATATCGCTCTCCAGGCCGGGCTCAGCCTGGCGACGGTCGACCGCGTCCTCAACGAGAGGCCGGGCGTGCGCGAGCACACCGTACGGCGGGTCAGGCAGGCTATCGGCGAGCTTGAAAAGCAGCGCGCCCAGATCGGCCTTTCCGGCCGCAAGCTTGTCCTCGACGTCGTCATGGAAGCGCCGTCGCGCTTCAGCGAGGCGGTGCGGCAGGGGCTGGAGCAGGCGATGCCGTCGCTGCAGCCGGTGATCTTTCGCGCGCGCTACCATGTCGCCGAGACGCGCGGCGTCGGCGACACGGTCGCGATCATCGAGGCCTTGCGGCGGCGCGGCAGCAACGGCGTGTTCCTCAAGGCGCCCGATGTCGCGGAGGTGAGGGGCGCGACGGCCGGGCTGGTCACCGCCGGCATCCCCGTCGTCACGCTGGTAACGGATCTTCCCGACACGGGTCGGCAGGCCTATGTCGGCATGGACAACCGGGCGGCCGGCGAGACCGCGGCCTATCTTCTCGGCGAGTGGCTTGGCGGCGGACCGGCGCGCATCCTCGTCACCATCAGCAGCAACCGGTTTCGCGGCGAGGAGGAGCGCGAGATAGGCTTCCGGCAAGCGCTTCGCGAGCGCTATCCGGCGCTCGGCATCATCGAGGTCAGCGAGGGCCATGGCCTCGACCGCAACACCGGCATGCTCGCGCTCGCGGCCTTGCGGGCTAACCCCGACATTGCCGGCGTCTATTCGATCGGCGGCGGCAACCGTGCCATCGTCGAAGCCTTCGCCGCGCTCGGCCGCACGTGCCGCGCCTTTGTCGGCCATGACCTCGACGCCGACAATCTCGCGCTCCTACGCGCCGGACGTGTCAGCGCCGTGCTGCATCACGATCTCGGCCACGACATGCGAAACGCCTGCCTGCATGTCATGCGCGCGCATGGTTTGCTGCCGAAATCGCCGGTCTCGGGCATGGCCAACATCCAGATCATCACGCCCTTCAATGTGCCGCAGGCGGCTGGCAACACATGGGGCAATGCCACAGTGCTTCAGGGATAAAGCCTGACCTTGTCCCAACCGCCTTGCGCGTTGCGCGAAAAGACGACCCGGTCATGCAGGCGGAACGGGCGGTCGTGCCAGAACTCGATCGTTTGCGGCAGGATGCGGAAGCCCGACCAGTGTTTCGGCCGCGGGATCTCGCCGATGGCGTAGCGCGCCGTGTATTCGGCCACCGCCTTCTCCAGCGCGAAGCGGCCCTCCAGCGGCCGCGACTGTTTCGAGGCCCAGGCGCCGATGCGGCTGCCGCGCGGCCTGGTCGCATAATAGGCGTCGGCCTCGGCGTCGCTGACGATCTCCACCGGCCCGCGCACCCGCACCTGGCGGCGCAGCGATTTCCAGTGGAAGCACATCGCCGCCTTCATGCTGCCAAGAATCTCGCGGCCCTTGGCGCTCTCGAAATTCGTGTAGAAGACAAACCCCTTTTCGTCGAACCCCTTGAGCAGCACCATCCGCACATCCGGCATGCCGTCGGCATCGACGGTTGCCAGGGCGACGCCGTTGGCGTCGTTGATCTCGCTTTTGGTTGCGTCCTCCAGCCATGCGGCAAAGAGCCGGAACGGCTCCGCAGCCTCTGTGAAGTCACTGCTTGTTAACTCGGTTTCGTTCATAGTTTTCCAAATTTTTAATATTGCGGGAGGAGTTCGCCGATTGTCGCGTATCGCGCAAGCTTTTGACAGCGGGCAATGGAGCGTTATCGCTTCGGCCAGTGCCAAGGCTGCGCTGTTGACGTTGGCGCTTCCTCTTGCCGCCTGCGGCGCCGGCGGGTTCAGCCTGGAAAAGGCGGAGGTCGATCGCTCGATCATCACCTCCAGCGCGCCGTCCTCGCCCGCGGCTCCGGCGGCGGTCGACAAGGACTCCGACCAGACCACCATCGGCAACGCCGTTTCCTCCGCCGACATCAAGGAACTGGGCGGCCAGTCCGTGCCATGGGCCAATGCCGACACCGGCTCGCGCGGCGCCATCACCGAATTGCTGGAACTGAAGGATGGCGGCCTGACCTGTCGCCGTTTCAGCGCCACGCGCGAGAGCTTCGACGGCGTTGCCCTCTACAAGGGCGAGCTGTGCCTGGCCGGCGCCGGCGGCTGGCGCATGCAGGAATTCAAGGCGCTCTGATTTCGGGCACTCTGATTTTCGGGCGCCAATTCCCCTTGCGCCACTGGAATTTCTTCCTATGCGAGCGCATATAGGGGGCGACCCGTGAATTCAATCTCTCTTGCAGGCAGGAAGCATGCGCGACCCCTATGAGGTGCTGGGCGTTGCCAAGAACGCATCGGCCAAGGACATAAAATCGGCTTATCGCAAGCTCGCCAAGAAGCATCATCCGGACCAGAATCCGAATGATCCCAAGGCGAAGGACCGTTTTGCCGCCGTCAACCAGGCATACGAAGTCGTCGGCGACGAGAAGGCGCGCGGCGCCTACGATCGCGGCGAGATCGACGCCGAGGGCAAGCCGAAATTCCAGGGTTTTGAAGGCGCGGCCGGCGGCGATCCATTCGCCGGGTTCCGCCGTCAGCAGGGCCCGGGCGGCGCGCATTTCGAGTTCCGTAGCGGACGTCCGGGCGGCGATCCGTTCGACGGCAACAGCGACATCTTCAGCCAGATCTTCGGCGATGCCTTTTCCGGGGCCCGCGGCGCCGGCCGGGGCGATCGCCGCCAGCCTGTCCAGGCGGCCGACCTCAACGTCACCATGGACATCAGCATCGAAGAGGCAGCCAGCGCCGATAAGGTGACGGCGATGTTTCCGGACGGCCGCAAGGTGGCGGTCAAGCTGCCGGCCTATGTCGAGGACGGCCAGACGATTCGTCTGAAGGGCCAGGGCGAGCAGGGCCCGGGCCAGCCGGGCGATGCGCTGGTCAAGATCCACATCCGCCGCCACGCCCGCTACCGCATCGAAGGGCGCGACCTGCATGTCGATCTGCCTGTCGATCTGGCCGACGCCGTGCTCGGCGCCAAGGTGGCGGTCGAGACGCCGACCGGCAAGCTCGCGGTCAACGTTCCGGCATGGTCGAGTTCCGACAAGGTGCTGCGCCTCAAGGGCAGGGGTCTGCCGGAAAAGGCCGGCGGCCATGGCGATCTTTATGCCCATGTGCGGCTGATGCTGCCGGAAGGCGGCGATGCCGAGCTTGAGGCCCTTATGCGCCGCCAAAAAGGCTGATCGGCGGAATTTTGTTCCTGGTGCAGTATCTTTTGGGCGCTTGAAGGGGCTTTGTGCCTGTGCGATAGGGCTCTCCACAAAGCAGATATTCTTGCGGAGAGCTTGCACATGGCAGGTGGACAGGGCCTGATGGCCGGTAAGCGGGGCCTGATCCTGGGCGTCGCCAACAATCGGTCGATCGCTTTCGGCATCGCCAAGGCGTGCGTCGATCATGGCGCCGAAATTGCGCTGACCTATCAGGGCGAGGCCTTCAAGAAGCGCGTCGAGCCGCTCGCGGCCGAGCTCAACGCGCATGTCGCGGGCCATTGCGACGTGACCGACCCGGAAAGCCTCGACGCCGTCTTTGCCGACATCGCCGGGCATTGGGGCAAGCTCGACTTCCTCGTCCATGCCATCGCCTTCTCCGATAAGGACGAGCTGACCGGCCGCTATGTCGAGACGACGCGCGACAATTTCCTGCGCACCATGGACATCTCGGTCTATTCCTTCACCACCATCGCCAAGCGCGCCGAGCCGCTGATGACCGATGGCGGCTCGCTGCTGACGCTGACCTATTACGGCGCCGAGAAGGTGATGCCGCATTACAACGTCATGGGCGTCGCCAAGGCGGCGCTCGAAGCGAGCGTACGCTATCTCGCCGTCGACCTCGGCGCCAAGAAGATCCGCGTCAACGCGATCTCGGCCGGTCCGATCAAGACGCTGGCCGCCTCCGGCATCGGCGATTTCCGCTATATCCTGAAGTGGAACGAGTACAATTCGCCGCTCAAGCAGACGGTGACGCAGGAAGAGGTCGGCGATTCCGGCGTCTACTTCCTGTCGGATCTGTCGCGCGGCGTGACCGGCGAGGTCCATCATGTCGATTCCGGCTACCATGTCGTCGGCATGAAGGCGGTCGACGCGCCGGATATCTCGACCGTCAAGGACTGATCGCCTCCGCTTATCATCCGTCCAGGCCCTGGCCCGACCTACGGAAGACCTGATGTATCCGCTCGTCTACATCGCGCGCCACGGCCAGACCGAGTGGAATGCCGAGCACCGCCTGCAGGGCCAGGCCGACACCGACCTCAACGATTTTGGCCGCGAGCAGGCGAGGCTCAACGGCCGGCGGCTGGCGGAGCTCGTCAGAAATCCTGCGGATTTCGACTTCGTCGCCAGCCCGATGCGGCGCACCCGCGAGACGATGGAACTGGTGCGCGAAGCGATGGGGCTCGATCCCTCCGCCTACCGCACCGATGCGCGCCTGGTGGAGATAAGCTTCGGCGACTGGCAAGGTTTTACCTTCGCCGAGCTCGAGGAACGCGCCCCCGGTTCAACCAACGGCCGTCGCCACGCCAAATGGGATTTCCAGCCGCCCGGCGAGGGCGCGGAAAGCTACGAGATGCTGCTCGAGCGGATCAGGCCGTGGCTCGACGCGCTGCGTCAGCCGACCGTCTGCGTCACCCACGGCGGCGTCATCCGCTGCTTCTTCCGCTTCGTCGCGGGCTTTTCCAAGCAGGAAGCCGCCGGCCTCGAGGTGCCGCAGGACCGACTGCTGCGACTGGAAGGCCGGAGCTTGGAGTGGCTTTAACAAATCGCGCCCTGGCAAATTCAGGTCAGGCCGAGTCGAGAAGGGTGGATTCCGAGAACCGGAGCGGAGCGTACTTTCAGTACGTGAGCACCGGAAGCGCAGGAAGCCGCCCTTCGCAGGCCGGCCTCACCTGAATTCAGTTCTGGTCGCTGTCGGGCAGTTGCATATCCGTCACGACATTCTCGCCATTGGTCACGTCATAGGCGATGACGATGTCCATGCCGGGCTTCAGCGAGTCGATATCGGTCTCGGCGTTGAGCTTGTAGGCTTTGCCGTCGTCAAGCGTCAGCGTCAGCGTGTCCTTGTCGACCTTCTTGATCAGGCCTTCGGTCTGGCCGGCGAACGCGGCGGCGGTGGAAATCAGCAACATGGCGCAGGCGGCGCCAATCAGGGTACGCATCGTCGTCCTCTTTGGTCATTGCGCCGGCTGGTCAGCGGCGGATCCTCAACGGCGGATGGGAAGAGAGCAGAAACCAACCGAATGTGTCAAAACTAAATCCGCCAGATCACAGTTTGATGCAGCCGTTTGACCACTGTGGAAAACGCCAATAGAAGGCAAGCCGGCAGCGCCGCGCGTGCTTTTAGATGCGCAGGGGATGCTGCACCACTTCAGGTTGCCGGCTCCGCCGCCGGGCAGGGCGTTTTCCATGTCTCATAACACATTCGGCCATCTCTTCCGCGTCACCACCTGGGGTGAAAGCCACGGCGCCGCGCTCGGCTGCGTTGTCGATGGCTGCCCGCCTGGCATTCGCTTCAAGCGCGAGGATATCCAGGCCGAGCTCGACCGCCGCCGCCCTGGACAGTCGCGCTTCGTCACCCAGCGCCGCGAGCCGGACGAGGTCAAGATCCTGTCCGGCTTCATCCTCGACGAGGACGGCGAGACGATGATCACCACCGGCACGCCGGTTTCGATGCTGATCGAGAATGTCGACCAGCGTTCCAAGGACTATGGCGAGATCGCCCGCCAGTACCGGCCGGGCCATGCCGACTACACCTACGACGTCAAATACGGTCTGCGCGATCACCGCGGCGGCGGCCGTTCCTCGGCGCGCGAGACGGCGGCCAGAGTGGCGGCGGGCGCCCTGGCGCGCAGGATAGTGCCCGGCATGACGGTGCGCGGCGCGCTGGTCTCGATGGGCGAGAAATCGATCGACCGCGCCAACTGGAACTGGAATTTCGTAGGCGATGCCGAAAACCCGTTCTTCACACCCGATCCTGCTTCGGTGCCTGTCTTCACCCGGTATCTCGACGGCATCCGCAAGGCCGGCTCCTCGGTCGGCGCGGTGATCGAGATCGTCGCCGATGGCGTGCCGCCGGGCCTCGGCGCGCCGATCTACGCCAAGCTCGACCAGGACATCGCGTCCGGCCTGATGTCGATCAACGCCGTCAAGGGCGTCGAGATCGGCAACGGCTTCGAGGCGGCCCGCATCACCGGCGAACAGAACGCCGACGAGATGCGCATGGGCAATGACGGCAAGCCGGTGTTTTTATCCAACAATGCTGGCGGCATCCTGGGCGGCATCTCGACAGGACAGGCGATTGTGGCCCGTTTCGCCGTCAAGCCGACCTCGTCGATCCTGACCCCGCGCCAGTCGATCGACAAGGACGGCAAGGATGTCGAGGTGATGACCAAGGGCCGCCACGACCCGTGCGTCGGCATCCGCGCCGTGCCGATCGGCGAGGCCATGGTTGCCTGCGCGGTCGCCGATCATTATCTCCGGCACAGAGGACAGACAGGGAAGGCAGTAGGCAGTAGGGATTAGGCAGTAGACCGCCCGACACAGCCGTTTTCTTTCTTCTACTGCCTACTGCCTACTGCCTACTGCCTACTGCCTAATTCCTGCGAGCGAAGCGAGCGCGCCATGCCATACGACCAGAAGAAGATCGTCGAAGCGATCCGCGCCTTCGAGCGCGGCGAGATCGTCGTCGTCATGGACGACGACGGGCGCGAGAACGAAGGCGATCTGATCGTCGCCGCCGTCCACTGCACGCCGGAGAAGATGGCCTTCATCGTCCGCAACACCTCCGGCATCGTCTGCACGCCGATGCTGCGTGACGATGCCAGGCGGCTGAACCTCGCGCCGATGGTGGCGGACAACGACTCCGCCCACACCACCGCATTCACGGTCAGCGTCGATTTCAAGCACGGCACAACGACCGGCATTTCCGCCGACGACCGCACGTTGACCGTACGCAACCTTGCCAACGGCAATGTCGGCCCGTCCGATTTCGTGCGTCCCGGCCATATCTTCCCGCTGATCGCGCGCGAAGGCGGTGTCTTGATGCGCTCTGGCCACACCGAGGCCGCGGTCGACCTCTGCAAGCTTGCCGGCCTGCCCCCCGTCGGTGTCATCTCCGAACTGGTCAACGACGACGGCACGGTCAAGCGCGGCCCTGAAGTGCAGGCCTTCGCGGAACAGCATGGCCTGAAGCAGGTCTCGGTCGCAGACCTCATCGCCTACCGCCAGCGCAAGGAAACGCTGGTCGAGCGCGTCGCCTGCTCCGACATCGACACGCCCGGCGGCAAGGCGCAGGTCTTCACCTACACGCTGCCCTGGGATTCCATGCACCATGTCGCGGTCGTCTTCGGCGACATCCGTGACGGCGAGGATGTGCCGGTGCGTCTGCATTCGGAAGATGTCGTCACCGACGTCTTCGGCACCAGCCATCGCCTCGACGGCATCATGAAGGCGATGGGCGAGCGCAGGCGCGGCGTCATCGTCTATCTGCGCGAGGGCTCGGTCGGCGTCGCCCACCAGGAGCGCAAGCGCCCTGTGAGTGGCGAGCGCGAAGATCATGAAGAAGCGCGCCGCCGCGAGAACGAATGGCGCGAGATCGGCCTCGGCGCCCAGATCCTCAAGGATCTCGGCATCTCCTCGATCAACCTGATCGCCTCTCGCGAGCGCCACTATGTCGGCCTCGAAGGCTTTGGCATCCACATCGCCAAGACCGAGATTCTTTAGGCTGCCGGGGCGCCGAAGGTCCTGGCGGCAGCCCCGCCGGCGTTGCTGATTGACCAGAGCTCCGCGACGGAGGCGATTGGCCGGAGCCTCCGCGACCTCGTCATCTCGGGTCTATGCCCCGCTTCGAGTCGCTCCGCCCGTGAATGACGAAGTCGCGTAGGTCTCGGCTAACTTCCAACGTCTGCGATGATGATCGGACGGCCGAATAATCGTCACTCCGCAGGCACCACCGCTTCGCCTCTGTCCGCGTCGCAATCGCCCGTCGCCAGCCGGCACTGCCCGGCAAGCACGGTGGCCAGCGCGATCGCCCCGGCCGCCACCGACACCCAGAACCCGTTCTGCGGACCGAAATTGTCGACCATCCAGCCGGCGGCGAAGGAGCCCAGCGCCATGCCGATGCCGATGCCGGTGGTCACCCAGGTGACGCCTTCGGTGAGCATTGCCGGCGGCACGTGGCGCTCGATCAGGCCGAAGGCTGTGATGAAGGTCGGCGAGATAGCGACGCCGCTGACGAAGACCGCCAGCGCCAGCGTCGGCACCGTGTCGGCGAAAAGCAATGGCAGGGTGGTGAGCGCGATCACCGTGACCGCGACCGCGAGTTGCCGCTGCAGCGGCGCCTTCAGGCTGAGCGCGCCGACGATGATGCCGAGCACGAAGGATCCAAGCGCATAGACGCCGATGACGAGGCTTGCAGCCTCGGGCTGGCCGAGCGCCTTGGTGATGGCGACGGTGGTGACTTCCGTGGTGGCGAAGGTCGCGCCGACGAAGATCAGCGCGAAGGTGATGATCTGCACCGGCCGCAGGCGGATAGCCGAACCGGTCGCGCCATGTTCCGCCGGACGTACCGGCGGCTCGGACGAGCGGTGCAGCAGGAATGCCGCCGAACCGAGCGCGAGCAGCAACGTGCTGACCACCATGCCTGCTTCGGGAAACAGAGCCGCGCTCAAGCCCACCGACAGCGAGGCTCCGGCGACATAGACCAATTCGTCCGCGGCCGATTCGAACGCGAAGGCGGTGCTCAACTCGGGACGATCGCGAAAAATCTCTGTCCAGCGAGCCCTGACCAGCGCCGGGATGTTGGGCATGGCGGCGGCAAGCAGCGCCGACCCGAACAGGGTCCAGGCCGGCCAGTGCTGGTTGGCCGCCACGATCAATGTCGTGAAGGCAAGCACCGAGACCAGCGTGGTCGGCAGGGCAATCGCGCTTTGGCCAAGCTGATCCACCCATCGCGAGATCTGCGGTGACAAAACAGCATTCACAAGGGCGTAGGTCGCGGAGACCGCCCCGGCCAGCCAATATTCGCCATGCGTCTGCGAGAGCATCGCCACGATGCCGATCGGCGCCATGGCGATCGGCAGCCGCGCGATGAAGGCGGCCGTGGCGAAGCCTTTCGTGCCGGGAGCCCGAAAGATGTCCGCATAGGGGTTTCGCATGATCCTGCTCCTCGACAAGGTTGCATACTAAAACTACATGCGCTGCGTATGAATGTGAGATAATTCATACGCTGCGTATGTCAATTGGCATACGAGACGTATGTGAGTAGGGCCAGAGCCATGCACAGACCGCGCAAGGAGATGATCGCCGAGACGCGCGCCAAGCTGATCGCGGCCGCCCGCCACGCCTTCGGCACGGTCGGCTACGCCGAGGCCTCGATGGACGATTTCACCGCGTCGGCCGGCCTGACGCGCGGCGCGCTCTACCATCATTTCGGCGACAAGAAGGGGCTGCTGCAGGCGGTGATCGCCGAGATCGACGGCGAAATGGCCGAGCGGGTGAACGAGGTGGCTTCGAAGGCGCCGACCCGCTGGCAGCATTTCGTCGATGAATGCACCAGCTATATCGAAATGGCGCTGGAGCCGGAAATCCAGCGCATCATGTTCCGCGACGGTCCGGCGGTGCTCGGCGACCCGGCGCAGTGGCCGAATGCCAGCGCTTGCATCGCCTCGATGACCGACCATCTGACGAAGCTGCAGGACGAGGGGGTGGTCGTTCCAGAGCTTGATCCCGAGACGACCTCACGGCTGATCAATGGCGCCAGCAGCCAGGCCGCGCAGCGCATCGCCAATTCGAACGATCCCGAAGCGACGTCGAAGAAGGCGATCGCGGCGTTCAAGCAACTGCTCGAAGGCTTGCGCAAGAGGGTTGACGGCACGCTTGGGTAACCAAGCCACCGGGTTGTGCACCGCTTTCCGGCCGACGCAACCCCGCCGCGATTGACAATCAATGGGGCGAGCGCATCCTCCACCGCCAACTCTTACAGCGCCGCGCGTTCTTTGAACGCGCAAAGGACGCTGTAAAAACTTTGATTCAGCGCATGACCCTTCTCCGAAAATCGATTCCGATTTTCGGGATCATGCGCGGGGGGGTGTGGAGAGTCGGGGCATGTGGGACTTCAGCATCGCCAGGTCGGTGTCCATCATGATGCGGACATGGCCGTTCATCGTCTTTCGCATGATCGTCTATTTCGGCATCACGGTCGCCTACATCATGGCGACCGGCACGGGCGCCAGCGTCGGCTACGGCGTCGGCCACATCTCGACCGATCCCGACGGGCCGATGTCCTTCGCGCTCTGGGGCGGCGTGGTCGGCTTCGGCGTCGTGTCGATCGCCGTCTACTGGATCCGCGAATACATCCTCTACGTGCTGAAGGCGGGCCATATCGCCGTCATGGTGCATCTGATCGACGGCCACGATGTCCCTGACGGCCAGAACCAGATCGCCTATGCCAAGGAAGTGGTCACCCAGCGTTTCGCCGAGGCCAACATCCTTTTCGTCGTCGACCAACTGGTCAAGGGCGCCATCCGCGCCATCACCGGCCTGATCGGCGGGATAGCCGCCTTCCTGCCGATCCCGGGCCTGAGCGGCATCGTCAGCTTCATCAACACCGTCATCCGTATCTCGCTGACCTATGTCGACGAGATCATCCTCGGCTACAACATCCGCATCAATTCGAACTTGCCCTTCGAGACGGCCAGGCAAGGTGTCGTCCTCTACGCCCAGAACGGCAAGCACATGGTCAAGAACGCCGTCTGGCTGGCGGCGATCATGTGGGGCGTGTCCTTCGTCATCTTCCTGTTGATGCTGGCGCCCGCGGCCGCGATCCTCTGGGTCATGCCGGGTCAGCTTGCCGGCTGGGCTTTCGTGCTGGCCATCGTCTTTGCCTGGGCCTTCAAGGCGGCCTTCATCGAGCCCTTCGCCATTGCCTCGCTGATGCAGGTTTATTTCGAAGCCATCGAGGGCCAGGTGCCCAATCCCGAATGGGACCACCGGCTGGCCGAGGCCTCGTCCAAGTTCAGGGAACTGCGCGACAAGGCGCTGGGCTCCTTCGGCGGCGGCTCGCGCTGGGATACGCCCCGGGCCGCTTGATCAGGATTTTGAAGGACCGCCTAAAGCGCGTCGCGTCGAAACGGATTCACGCGACGCGCTTTAGGTCGTTGCTTGATGCATGTCGTTGACGCAAAACTGGAGTGCGCCCCTGGGGGTGGACAGATTGGCTTGATGAATTGACCAGGCTTGCCGGGTTTCCGAAAGTGGAGCCGATGGCAAAACATCGCACTCACAGTATGGAATTCAAACGGCAGGTCGCGCAGGAGTTTCTCTCGGGCGAGACGCTCTACAGTCTGGCAAAGCGCCACGACGTGTCACGCACCTTGCTGCGGATTTGAGTACGCAAGTATGAGCAAGGCGCGTTCGACGATGAGGCTCAGGCCGCCGACCTTGTCCAGGAATACGAGGCGCGGATTGCTGCCCTCGAGCGCCTGGTTGGCAAACAGGCGCTGGAGCTGGAGTTTCTAAAGGGGGCTCTGAAAAGAACACCACGGCCGAGAAGCGGAACCACATCCGTCATTACCGGCCCGCTGGTATCTCCGTCGCCGAAGGATGCCGGCTGATGGGGATCGCACGCTCTACCTACTATGACGGCCCCGAAAAGCCTGTCGATGACACCTCGATCGTGGAGGCCATGTTTGCCATTTGCGATGAGTTTGAATTTTACGGCTATCGTCGCGTTGGTGCCGCGCTGCGCCAGCAGGGCCTGGTCATCAACCACAAGAAGATCAGGCGGTTAATGCGTCAACACGGCCTGCATCCGAAGATCCGCCGTAGGTTCGTCGCGACCACAGACGGCAATCATGACGGCCCGATCTTCCCGAACCTGGCCAAGGATATCGTACCGACCGGCCCCCATCAGCTCTGGGTTTGCGACATCACTTACGTCGCGCTGCCAACCCGCTGCATCTACGTCGCGGTCGTCCTCGATGCCTGGTCACGGTTGATCGTCGGTTATGCCATCAGTCGCAGCATCGACGCGCGTCTGACGGTTGCAGCTTTGAAGGCAGCGATAGAGCGTCGCCGGCCACCACGGGGCTGCGTCCATCATTCCGACCGCGGCTCCCAATACGCAGCTCAGGCATATCGGGATGCACTGGCTGGCGCTGAACTCGCCGGCTCGATGGGCCGCAAAGGCAATCCCTATGACAACGCCAGGGCCGAAAGCCTTATGAAGACGCTGAAGGTCGAAGCGGTCTATCCGATGGCCTATGAAACATTGGAAGACGTCACCGAACACCTTCCCCGCCTCATAGAGGAGGTTTACAACACCCGCAGACTTCATTCAGCGCTCGGTTATCTGAGCCCGCAGCAGTTCGAGGATCAACACATCCGGCAGACTGGCAAAACAGCGGCCTGATCATTGTCCACCCGCAGGGGCGCACTCCAAACCGAGGTCACTTTTGCGCGACATGCATTAGCCTTGCGATCGCCGATTTGAGCGGCGCCTCGCCAGCGCCGCGAAAAGTCTCGCTCATCACCAGTTCCGGCAGCGGCAGGCGCTTGCCCCAGCCATGCGCCTCGAGATCGGGCTTCGGCGCGAAGGCTGAGACGCGGCCGACGCAGAGATAAGCGATCGGCGTCACATGTTCCGGGATCGACAAGAGCTGCTTCAGCGCTTCCGTCTCGATGATGCTGACCCAGCCGACGCCGACACCCTCGGCCCGCGCCGCCAGCCAGAAATTCTGCACCGCGCAGACGGTGCTGTAGAGGTCCATCTCCGGATTGTGCCAGCGCCCGAGCGGCGAATCCTTCGACCGCTGCCGGTCGCAGGTGATGCACAGATTGAGCGCGCTTTCGCAGATGCCCTCGAGCTTAAGCTTTCGGTACAGCGCCTGCCGTTCCGCCTCGATCGCCGGCAGTTCCTGCTCGCGCGCGGCGAGGAACAGGTCGCGCACCTGCCGACGCCTTGCTGCATCGCGGATGACGATGAAATTCCACGGCTGCATGTAGCCGACCGACGGCGCATGATGCGCGGCGGTGATCAGCCGCGCCAACACGCTGTCATCGAGGTCGTCGGGGGCAAAATGGCTGCGCACGTCACGCCTGGTGAACATCGCCCGATAGACCGCGTCGCGCGCCAATTGGTCAAAGTCGTCGCCGCTCGCGGCGATCGCTGCTGCCGTCATCGCTTTTCCCCTTGCGACAAGCAATTTCCCGCCTGACCAAGCGGAAAACCATGTCTGCCGGGCCGGTCTTCTGGCTCGGGATCCTCCCGCATCCGGCGCCTTCCCGTCATCGACAGTGGCTTTGCCGGCGCGGTCCCCCTCACAGCGTTGGGCACGCCACGGAGTTCAACCGTGTTCCCGATTCTCCCGCGTCACGGGCACCAGGCAGCGAAGAACCTTACCGCGAAGCTTGCGCCGCGCCAATGGCGCCAGCGACACGGGCTGGCGCAATTTTCCCCAGCCATTCGGCTTTCAAACATGGTCATCCGCGCCGCCGGTGCCTAGATTAGGCGCCATGACCACCCGTCTCTACACGCACCCGATCTTTCTGGAACACCTCACGCCGCCCGGCCATCCCGAGCGGCCTGACCGCCTGCGCGCCATCGAACGCGTGCTCGACGACGAGGCTTTTTCGGCGCTCGACCGCGTCAAGGCGCCCGAAGGCGACGAGAAAACGATCCTCTATGCGCATCCCGAGGATTTCGTCGAGCGCGTGCGCGCGGCGATCCCTGAGAGCGGCATCGTCTCGATCGACGCCGATACCAGCGCCAGCCCGAAAAGCTGGCAGGCCGTGGTGACGGCGATCGGCGGCGCCAACGCGGCGGTGGACGACGTCTTCGAGGGCCGTGCCGCCAACGTCTTCGTCGCTGCCCGTCCGCCGGGTCACCACGCCGAAAAGACCACCGCGATGGGCTTCTGCCTGTTCAACACGGCCGCGATCGCCGCCCGCTACGCGCAGAAGAAGCATCATGCCGAGCGCGTCGCCATCGTCGACTGGGACGTCCACCACGGCAACGGCACACAGGACATTTTTTGGGACGACCCGTCGGTGCTCTATTGCTCGACGCACCAGATGCCGCTTTACCCCGGTACCGGAGCGAAAAGCGAAACCGGCGCCGGCAACATCGTCAATGCGCCGCTCGCGCCGCAGACCGGCAGCGACCTGTTCCGCGACGCCTTCCTGTCGCGTGTGCTGCCCTCGATCGATGCGTTCGCGCCGGACCTGATCATCATTTCCGCCGGTTTCGACGCGCACCACCGCGATCCGCTCGCCGAGATCAACCTGACCGAGGACGATTTCGACTGGGCGACCGGGCAATTGATGGAGCGCGCCGGCCGCCACAGCTCCAACAGGCTCGTCAGCCTGCTGGAAGGCGGCTACGATCTGCAGGGACTGGCATTTTCAGTCGCCGCCCATGTCGGGCGGCTGATGAAGGGATAGGCTATGGCATTGGAAGGCAATGAGGACGTCAAGGCGATGAGCTTCGAACAGGCGCTCGACGCGCTGGAGAAGATCGTCGATGATCTTGAGCGCGGCGACGTCCCGCTCGACCAATCGATCAAGATTTACGAGCGCGGCGAAGCGCTGAAGGCGCATTGCGACCGGCTGCTGAAAGCGGCCGAGGACAAGGTCGAGAAGATCAGGCTGTCGCGCGACGGCAAACCGGTTGGAACGGAGCCGCTCGACGCAGAGTAACGACGCAGAGTAATTGGACGACGGTGGGCAAAGAAAGCAGGTAAGGAGTTCAAGCTATGTGCCGCAACATCAAGACCCTGGCCAATTTCGAGCCGCCGGCGACCAATGACGAAGTGCATGACGCAGCGCTGCAATTCGTGCGCAAGCTGAGCGGCTCGACCAAGCCCTCCAAGCGCAACGAGCATGCCTTCCACCATGCGGTCGAGGCGATCACAGCTGTCGCGCGCGAATTGATCGATTCGCTCGAAACCAACCAGGAGCCGCGCAACCGCGAGGAAGAAGCTGCCAAGGCCAAGGCCAGGTCTGCGCTGCGTTTCGCCTGAGGATCCGACATGAGCTTCTTTCCGGGAAACGATCCTGAACCGGGCGATGCCTTCGCCTGCGACCAGATCGAACTGATGGTCGTCCCCAACGCCAAGGACATTGGCGGCTTCGAGGTGCGCCGCGCCTTGCCGACGGCAAAACGCCGTCTGGTCGGGCCGTTCATCTTCTTCGACCGCATGGGGCCAGCGATCCTGCGCGCCGGCCATGCGCTCGACGTGCGCCCGCATCCGCATATCGGGCTTTCCACCGTCACCTACCTGTTCGACGGCAAGATCAGGCATCGCGACTCGCTCGGCACTGAAATGGTGATCGCGCCGGGCGACGTGAATTTGATGACCGCCGGGCTCGGTATCGTCCATTCCGAGCGCACGCCGGAGGAGTTGCGCGGCGCACCGATGTCGGTCTCCGGCCTGCAGACCTGGCTGGCGCTGCCCGACGGCAAGGAGGAAATTGCCCCGGTGTTCGCGAACACGTCGGTGGCCCGCTTGCCGCAGATCGATGCCGAGGGCGTCAGCGGCCGCGTCGTCATCGGCGAATTCTCAGGCCTGCGCTCGCCCGTGGCGACCGCTTCGGACACGCTTTACGCCGATCTCAGGCTGGCGGCGGGCGCGAGCGTGAAGATCCCGGCCGATGCCGAGGAGCGCGCCATCTACACGCTGGAGGGCGACGTGTCGATCGCCGGCGATATTTTCCCGGCCGAGCGGCTCCTGGTGTTCAAGCCGGGCGAGGAGATCGTCGTTTCCTCCGAGCGCGGCGCGCATTTCATGCTGTTCGGCGGCGCTTCGCTGGGCTCCAAGCGCTATATCTGGTGGAATTTCGTGTCGTCCTCGAAGGAACGCATCGAGCAGGCCAAGCAGGAATGGAAGACAGGTCGCTTCGATATCGTTCCCGGCGATGAAGAAGAGTTCATCCCGCTGCCGGAGAATTAGGGTCCGCTTGCGCGTCACTGGCGCGCATTTACATTCGTCCGCCGGCGGCCTATTCCGCGCATGATTATGGCGCAATCTGCTGATAGTGCCGTGTTCGATCGATAAGGCAGGACGCGCCCGAGTGAAGCCAGATACGCCGCTGCTCGACAAGGTCCGCATTCCGGCGGATTTGCGGACGCTCGATGAGGGCGCGCTGCCGCAATTTGCCGCGGAACTGCGCGCCGAGCTCATCGACGCCGTCTCGCAGACCGGCGGCCATCTCGGTGCCGGCCTCGGCGTCGTCGAACTGACGGTTGCGCTGCACTATATCTTCAACACCCCGGCAGACCGGCTGATCTGGGACGTCGGCCACCAGGCCTATCCGCACAAGATCCTGACCGGCCGCCGCGACCGCATCCGCACGCTGCGCCAGGAGGGCGGCCTCTCCGGTTTCACCCGGCGCGCTGAGAGCGAATACGACCCGTTCGGCGCCGCGCATTCCTCGACCTCGATTTCGGCCGGCCTCGGCATGGCCATGGGCCGCGACCTATCGGACGGCCGCAACAATGTGATTTCCGTCATCGGCGACGGCTCGATGTCGGCCGGCATGGCCTTCGAGGCGCTGAACAATGCCGGCGCGCTCGACGCCCGGCTGATCGTCATCCTCAACGACAACGACATGTCGATCGCGCCGCCGACCGGCGCCATGAGCGCCTATCTGGCCAGGCTCGCCTCCGGCAAGGCCTATCTCGGCCTGCGCGATTTCGGCAAGAAGCTGACATCCTATCTCGGCAAGCGCGCCGACCGCGCCATCACCCGGGCGGTCGAGCATGCGCGCGGCTACGTCACCGGCGGCACCCTGTTCGAAGAACTCGGCTTCTATCACATCGGCCCCATCGACGGGCACAATCTCGAACATCTGATCCCGGTGCTGAAGAACGTGCGCGACAACGGCAAAGGCCCGGTTCTGGTCCATGTCGTGACCCAGAAGGGCAAGGGCTACGCGCCGGCGGAGGCCGCGGCCGACAAATATCACGGCGTCAACAAGTTCGACGTCATCACCGGCGCGCAGGCCAAGGCGCCGGCCAACGCCCCCGCCTACACCAAGGTGTTCGCCGAAAGCCTGATCCAGGAAGCACGTGAGGACGACCGTATCGTCGCCATCACCGCCGCCATGCCGGGCGGCACCGGCCTCGACCTGTTCGGCGAGGTGTTCCCGAAGCGGACTTTCGATGTCGGCATCGCCGAGCAGCATGCGGTGACCTTCGCCGCCGGGCTGGCCACCGAAGGCTACAAGCCCTTCGCCGCCATCTATTCCACCTTCCTGCAGCGCGCCTACGACCAGGTCGTCCACGACGTTGCGATCCAGAAATTGCCGGTGCGCTTTCCCATCGACCGCGCCGGTTTCGTCGGCGCCGACGGCGCCACCCATTGCGGCGCGTTCGACACCACCTTCCTCGCTACGCTGCCGGGCTTCGTCGTCATGGCCGCCGCGGACGAGGCGGAACTGCGCCATATGGTGCGCACCGCGGCGTCCTATGATGACGGCCCGATCGCCTTCCGCTATCCGCGCGGCAACGGCGTCGGCGTCGACATGCCGGAGCGCGGCTCGCTGCTCGAAATCGGCAAGGGTCGTATTCTCAAGGAAGGGACCAAGGTCGCACTGCTTTCCTTCGGCACGCGGCTGCAGGATTGCCTTCTGGCCGCCGAGGAACTCGGCGCGGCGGGCCTGTCCACCACCGTCGCCGACGCCCGCTTCGCCAAGCCGCTGGACGAAGATCTTATCCGCCGGCTCGCCCGCTCGCACGAAGTGCTGGTGACCGTGGAGGAGGGTGCGATTGGCGGTTTCGCCAGCCAGGTGCTGCATTTCCTCGCCCATGAAGGCCTGCTGGAAAGCGGCCTCAAGGTGCGCCCGCTGGTCTTGCCGGACATGTTCGCCGACCATGCGAAACCCGAAAAGATGTATGCCGATGCCGGCCTGGATTCGGCCGGCATCGTGCGCACGGTCTTCGCGACGCTCGGCCGTGGCGTTCAGGCGCAGCGCGCCTGAATCAGGACTTCAACACGCTGAATCGGTTTGCCGGCTTTCGGATGTAACTATCTGTTAACGCTCCCGTTTGGCGGTTCGCTTACCTTGTCTCTTGGCCGATTTTCAACGGCGCCCTGCTAGAAGCTCGAGCCAGGCAGGGAGACAACAAAAATGAAAACGCTTCTGTGCGGCGTGGGCCTTTTGGCTGCCATGGCCGCGCCGGCGACAGCCGAAACGCGTTACGACCGCAACCTTGAAAAGGCGGTGCTGGATATCGTCGCCGGCAAGATGGGCAACATCCGCGGCGCCTTCTCCTACAAGCAGGTTCCTCAACTCGTCATGGTGCCGGAAGCGACGACGCCGGCTGTGCCGGCGCCGGTCGAGCCGCCGCGCAAGGAAGCTTCCGGCAATGATGGCCTGACGCCGGCCGTCGAGCGCCGGGTTTCGCGAACCGTATTTTAGAACCACATATCGCGCACGCAGCGGCCGTCGCGCGGCAGGTCGTCATACGTATCGAGGCCGTCGAAATGGTCGATCGGCAGGTCGGCGACGTCCTCGGGCGGCGCCAGTCTGACATTGACGGCGATGCGCGTGCGGCCGCTCTTGCCGGAACGCAGGCCGCGCCAGGCGACGACGCAGGCGCAGGTCGGGCAGAACAGGATCTCCAGCGAGGGTTCGGCCACCCCGGCGCGCGTATAGGATTTCACCGGCCCGGCGACGCGAATGCGCTCGTCGACATAGTCATAGGCCCAGAGCGTGCCGTAGCGGCGGCAAAGCGTGCAGTTGCAGGCGGTGATTCCGCCGGGATCTCCTTCCAGCGTCCGATGGACCGCGCCGCAATGACAGGTACCCTTCAGCATCGCCACCTCCACCGACTGACGAACGGCCCGTTCCTGTCCACATTCTGCAGCCTGTCGCCCGATATTCAAACCCATTGCGTTCGCGCCCGGCTTTCGCCAATGAAGGCCGATGAGTTCCCCTTTGCCAGCCAGCCAGCGCCAGCGGCTCGACGAATTGCTCGTCGGGCGCGGCCTGTTCGCCAGCCGCTCGCGTGCCCGCGACGCGATCGAGCGCGGCACGGTAACGGTTGACGGCATCGTTGCCCGCAAGCCCGGCCAGGCTGTCGCGCCGGACTGCCTGGTCGCCATCGACGATCCGGCGCAGGCCTATGTGTCGCGCGCGGCATTGAAGCTGATCGCCGGCCTCGATCGTTTCGGCCTCGATCCTTCCGGCAGCGAGGCGCTCGATATCGGCGCCTCGACCGGCGGCTTCACCCAGGTGCTGCTCGAGCGCGGCGCGGCGCATGTCACGGCGATCGATGTCGGCCACGGCCAGATGCATCCCGACATTGCCGGTAACCCGCGTGTGACGGTGATCGAAGGGCTGAACGCCCGCGACATGACGGCGGCCGATCTCGGCGGCCGCGTTCCCGCTTTCCTGGTCTGCGACGTCAGCTTCATTTCGCTGAAGCTGGCGCTGCCGCCAGCGCTGCAATTGGCGGGCGAGGGCGCCAGGGCAATTCTTCTGGTCAAGCCGCAATTCGAGGCCGGGCGCGAGGCCATCGGCAAGGGCGGCCTGCTCAGGCAGCCAGAAGACGCTGAGCGCATTGCTGTCAGCTTGGCTGATTGGCTTGCCGGCATTCCCGGCTGGCGGGTGCTCGGGCTGCACCCGTCGCCGATCGAAGGCGGCGACGGTAACCGCGAGTTCCTGCTCGCCGCCATAAAGGATGCGGGGTCGCGATGAGCACACGCTTCACCATCGCCAGGCTGGGCTCGCAAGGCGACGGCATCGCCAACGCCGAGGGCGGGGAGGTCTTCATCCCCTTCACGCTGCCAGGCGAAACCGTCACGGCCGCGCGCCAGAGGGATCGCGCTGCGTTGATGTCGGTGCTGGAAGCCTCGCCGTTCAGGATCGATCCCGCCTGCCGTCATTTCACCGAATGCGGCGGCTGCGCGCTGCAGCATTACGAGGCTGAAGCCTACCGGCAATGGAAGCGCGAGAAGGTCGTGCAGGCGCTGAAGGCCAAGGGCATAGCTTGCGAGATCGCTGCGCTGGTGCCGTGCGCGCCGCACACCCGCCGCCGCGTCACCTTCAGTGCCAGGCGCACCGATGCCGGCATGCTGCTCGGCTTCGTGCGCGCCCTGTCCTCCGAGATCATCCCGATCGAGGAATGCCCGATCTCGCTGCCGGCGATTGTTTCGGCGCTCGATAAATTGCGTGCTCTGGCCGGATTGGTCTGCGCCACGCCGAAGGCGTTCCATATGACGGTGACCGTCACGGCTTCGGGCCTCGACATTGCCGTCCATGATGCCGGCAAGCTCGGCGACCACCAGCGCCGCATCGCGTCGAATTTCGTCATGGCCGAGGGGCTGGCGCGGCTTTCCGTCGACGGCGAGATCGTCGTCGAACCGAAGAAGCCGGTGGTGCAGTTCGGATCCGTCGCCGTCGCCGTGCCGCCCGGCGCCTTCCTGCAGGCGACGGAAGCCGCCGAGCAGGCGATGGCGGACCTTGTCGGCCAGCACCTGTCGCGCGCCAGGAAAGTCGCGGACCTGTTTGCCGGCTGCGGCAGCTTCGCGCTGCGGCTTGGCGTGAAGTCGGAGGTCCATGCCGTCGAAGGCGATGCCGCAGCGCTCGCCGCACTCGACCGCGCCTTTCGTTTCGCCGGTGGCCTGAAGCGGGTGACCAGCGAACGCCGCGACCTTTTCCGCAGACCGCTGACCTTCAAGGAGCTGAACGCTTTCGACGGAGTGGTCTTCGATCCGCCGCGCGCCGGCGCCGAGGACCAGTCGAAGCAGATCGCCCGTTCCGACGTGCCGCTGGTCGCCGCAGTCTCCTGCAATCCGGCGACGCTGGCGCGGGATTTGCGGATTCTTCTCGATGGCGGCTACACGCTGAAGACTGTCACCCCAATCGACCAGTTTCTGTGGTCGTCGCATGTCGAGGCCGTGGCGCTTTTGGAGAAGCCGAAGCGGCGACGGTAGCCTTGCCGGTTGCAGCTCACTTCACTCAAATGGCGACTTGCCTTACGAGCTCGGCAAACGTTTCGCCGTGCCGCCGCGCTGGTTGATCGAAACCCAGCTGTTCGGGTTCTGCTGCGACTGCCGTTTCAGGAAATAATAGCCGGTGGCGTTCCAGGGGCGGATCTCGTCGACCAGATTGTCCAGGACGAGATCGCCCTTGTCGGTCTTCACCGTCAGGATGGTGTGGCCCTCATCGTGAAGGTCACGCACCACCGTCATCAGCAGCGCCTGCCGGGGAAATCCCGCTTCCTGGAGAAGCTTGCGCTTGTAGAGCGCGTAGATCTTGCAATCGCCCTTGCCGTCCACCGGATAGTCCCAGTGGTCCATCATCGTGCCCCAGTGGTCGTAATTGCTGACGGGCTTGATGGAGCGGTTCGCCTTCTGGTTGATCTGCTTGAGGATGCTCATGTTCTGCGCGGTCAGCTTGACGCTCGTGGCAGGCAAAGCGCGCACCTTGCACTCTTTCGGCCGGCGATGGCAGAAATCGAGCCAGCCGTAGGGGACGCTGGTGCTGCCGCCGACGGTGGCGTAGCTCGCAGCAGGTCGTGTCGTCGTTAGCTTGAACAGCGACGACTGCGCCGCTGCAGCGCCTATTTGCAGCGAAGTCGCACCTATCAACGAAACAAAACCAAGGAGGAGGGAAGAGGTCAGGACGCCAGGGGAACGCTGCATTGCCGACACCACCGCAACGAGAAGACTGGCGAGAAGCTAATGCGCAAACGCCCGCCCCGCCAATTAAACAATTAATAATGTCCTAACACGATTGTGTCTGGCGTAAGGCAGAGGCTGCCCCTCTTCCGGAGTTGGCATCAATCCGAGCGTGGCACTGCCGCGCTTCGGCGAGTACGCTCGCGTCCATATCTTCAAGTGTTTTTGGCCCGCCAGCACGCGGTAGGATTCCAAACACGTCCTGCGGCCGCATCGGTGCAAAGGCCGGCACCGGTTTCAAATCAACGCCCTCTGGCGCGTTCTCGGATTTGGATATGATGGCTACACGCTCGAGTGAAATGTCTTTGGCAGACGATTCTACCGGAACGGCGCCAACCCCTCAAACCCTCGTCCCGCCCACCGTCATCTGGTTCATCCGCAGATGCGGCTGGCCGACGCCGACCGGCACGCCCTGACCGGCCTTGCCGCACATGCCGATGCCGCTGTCGAGCTTCATGTCGTTGCCGATCATGCTGACGCGGTGCATGGCGTCCGGCCCGTTGCCGATCAGCATCGCGCCCTTGATCGGCTGCGTCACCTTGCCGTTCTCGATCATGTAGGCCTCGGTGCAGCCGAACACGAACTTGCCCGACGTGATGTCGACCTGGCCGCCGCCGAAGGAGACGGCGTAAATGCCGTTCTTGACCGAGGCGATGATCTCCTCCGGCTGCATGTCGCCCGCGGTCATGTAGGTGTTGGTCATGCGCGGCATCGGCTGGTGCGCATAGCCCTCGCGTCGGCCGTTGCCCGTCGCCTTCATGCCCATCAGCCGCGCGTTCTGGCGGTCCTGCATATAGCCGACCAGTTTGCCGTCCTCGATCAAGACGTTGCGCGCCGAAGGCGTTCCTTCGTCGTCGACGGTGAGCGAGCCGCGCCGCTCGGGGATGGTGCCGTCGTCGACCACGGTGACGCCCTTCGCCGCCACTTGGCTACCCATCAGGCCGGCGAAGGCCGATGTCTTCTTGCGGTTGAAGTCGCCTTCGAGCCCGTGGCCGACCGCCTCGTGCAGCATCACCCCCGGCCAGCCGCTGGAGAGCACGATGTCGAACGTGCCCGCCGGCGCAGGGACGGCCTCGAGATTGACCAGCGCCTGCCGCAGCGCCTCGTTTGCCGCATGCTTCCAACTTTCCTCGCTGACGAACTCGCCGAAACTCTTGCGGCCGCCCATGCCGTAGGAGCCGCTCTCCTGCCGGTCGCCATCGCCGACCACGACGGAAACGTTGACCCGGACCAGCGGGCGGATGTCGCGCACGATCTGTCCGTCGCCGCGCACGACCTCGACATGCTGCCACGAGGCGGCGAGCGAGGCCGTCACCTGGCGCACGCGCGGGTCCTTCGCACGCAACCAGCCGTCGATCTCCTGCAACAGCTTGGCCTTGGCCTCGAAGGAAGGCGAGGGGATCGGGTTCTCGTCGCCATAGAGGTGGCGGTTGGTGCGGGCGGGCGCTCCGGCCAATGTGCCGGAATAGCCGCCCTTGACCGCCGAGACGGCGTCGGCCGCGCGCAGTAGCGAGGCTTCGGAGAGATCGCTGGAATGTGCATAGCCGCTGGCCTCGCCGGCCACGGCGCGCAGGCCGAACCCCTGGTCGGTGTTGAAATTGGCCGTCTTCAGCCGGCCGTTGTCGAACATCAGCGCTTCGCTCTCGCTGTATTCGAGGAACAGCTCGCCGTCGTCGGCGCCCTTGATGGTCTCGGCGACGATCTCCTTGACGCGATCGTCGGAAATGTCGAATTGGCCGATCAGGCTGTTCATGGCAAATCCATTCTTGGAAACAAATCGTTCCTCGGCATGTAGGCGCGAAGCCGCCGTCGCACAATCGTCAAAGGGCCAAGTCGGCGATTACCCCGCCATCACTTGCCGTTGACGAAGTCCTTGATGTTGGCGGCCATCTCGTTCCAGTTGGAAAACTGCTCCTCGAGATTGGCCCTGGTGATGCCGCCGGCGAAGCTGACATCCATCCTGAAATTCGAACCGTCGCCGGCATAGGCCTTTACCCAGCGGTATTTCGCGTTCCAGACATTGGCCTGGTCGGCGGTCAGCGGGTCGGTGTAGCCGGTCGAGAATTGCAGCGACTTGCAGTTCTCGTGATCCTCGCAGCCATAGAAATAGATCACGTATTTGACGCCCTCGATCCGGCCGGAAAGCATCGGATCGCCATTGTCGTCCTTGTCCATCCTGGCCGAGCCGAAGCCTTTGGCGATGTCGAGGATCGCCGCCGGGTCGGGCGTCTGGAGGATTTCGGCATCCTCGGCCCGTACGGCCGAAACCGTGCCGATCAGCGCCAGACCGATAATGAAAGCGGATAAATTCGCGCGCATTGAGCCTCCTGCCGCCAAATGCGCATTCGCCACCGACCTCAGCGTCAGGAGCGGCGCATGGGCAAGAAGATCAAGGTAGGGCGGCGAAGCCTTCCGCAAAGCCCTTGAGGTCGACGGGAATGCCGATGCCTTCCTCGGGCGTCTGGAAGACGATGAAGGTGGCCGAGGTGCCGCTCTTCAGCGTGTCGAGCAGCGGCTTTTCGAGGATCACCTCGGCATAGCAGCCGTCCTGGAAGCAGCGCACGAAATAGGCGCGGCCGATATCCTTGCCATCGACATTGAGACCGAGGCCGTTGGGAAGCAGCACGCCCAGCGGCGCCAGCACGCGCAGAATCTCGGCCTTGTTGTCGGCGGTGCGCAGCACCACGACCGAAAGCCCCATTTCAGGGCGGTCCTCGGCGACGACGTTCTGCATCATCACGCATTGCTCGGAGGTAGCGCCTGCGGGCGTATCGCAGATGATCGACCACGCGCCATGCGTCGACTTCACCGTGCCGCTCGGCGGCGTGGCGTTGTTCGGCGAGGCAGCGGCGCCAACGGCTACGCCGACACCGAGCAAGGCGACGGCAAGGACGACCTTCGCCAGGGTTCTCGAAAGCCAGGAAGTCATAACGGCTCCATTGCGAATCACGGCACTTTAAGCCGCGCCGGGGCCAAGTAAAGGACGAGACCGCCGCCGGTCCGCCCCGATACCGGCAATTCCATGCTTTTCCAAAGCAAATTCGCCCGAATTGCGACCGTGGCGCATATAGCACGGCAAGCGCCGAACACGGCCTTCGGCTTGCGCGCAAAAATGCCGCACGGTTTCCTCCGCTCCTTCCTTGCGGAGGGAAATAGAGTATGGTTTGAACCACTCTAGGGACAGACCGGGATTCCCAATCCCGGCATCGTCGATTATTGGTGCGATCGGATCGCGGGAAGTGGGAGACGAGAGGGCGATGAGGAAATTCCTGGCAAGCGCTGAATTCTTGGCAGGTGCGGCAGCTTCGGCCGTGCTCTTCTCCAGCGCGGCGGCCCATGCCGACCAGCCGCGGCCATGGGAGATGACCTTCCAGGCTCCGGCCACCGACATGATGCGGCAGATCGAGCGGTTCGGGAACTACACCATGTGGTTCATCGTCCCGATCACCATCCTCGTTCTGCTGCTGCTGCTGGTTTGCATCGTCAGGTTCCGCGCCAGCGTCAATCCGGTGCCGTCCAAGACCAGCCACAACACGCTGATCGAAGTGATCTGGACGGTCGGGCCGGTGATCGTGCTTCTGCTTATCGCCATTCCCTCCTTCCAACTGCTCACCGCGCAATACACCCCGCCGGAAGAAGCCAAGCTCACCGTCAAGGCGACCGGCAACCAGTGGAACTGGGATTATGAATACCAGGTCGACAAGACCTTCTCCTTCAACTCGGCGGTTCTCCAGGATGCCGACCGCGCCAAGGCCGGCAAGGAAGATCGCGGCCTCTATCCGCGCCTGCTCGCGGTCGACAACGAGCTTGTCGTGCCGGTCAACACCTTGACCCGCGTGCTGATCACCGCCACCGACGTCATCCACTCCTTCGCCGTGCCGTCCTTCGGCATCAAGATGGACGCCGTGCCCGGCCGCACCAACGAGACCTGGTTCAAGGCGGAGAAGGAAGGCCTCTACTACGGCCAGTGCTCGCAGCTCTGCGGCAAGGACCATGCCTTCATGCCGATCGCCGTCCGCGTCGTGTCCGACGCGCAGTTCAAGACCTGGCTTGATACGGCCAAGACCGACGTGCCGGCTGCCAACAAGGCGCTGATGGCCGAGATCGATGGTACCAACAAGGTAGCGGCCGCCGGCAACTGATGCCGCGGGTTAGCAAGATTTAGGGAACGGAGCGGAACATGGCAGAGGCTGCAGCTCACGATCACGGCGACCACAGGCCGCATGGCTGGGTCCGCTGGGTCTACTCGACCAACCACAAGGACATCGGCACGCTCTACCTGATCTTCGCGATCATTGCCGGCATCATCGGCGGCGCGCTCTCGGTCGCCATCCGCATGGAGCTGCAGGAGCCGGGCATCCAGATCTTCAGCGGCCTGGCGCAGATGGTCTATGGCATGCAGGGCGACGCCGCCATCGACGGCGGCAAGAGCATGTACAATGCCTTCGGCGCCGCGCACGGCCTGATCATGATCTTCTTCATGGTCATGCCGGCCCTGATCGGCGGCTTCGCCAACTGGATGGTGCCGATCATGATCGGCGCGCCGGACATGGCCTTCCCGCGCATGAACAACATTTCCTTCTGGCTGCTGCCGCCGGCCTTCATCCTCTTGCTCTCCTCGATGTTCGTGCCGAGCGCGCCGGGCGCCTTCGGTGTCGGCGGCGGCTGGACGATCTATCCGCCGCTCTCGACGTCCGGCCAGCCCGGCCCCGCGATGGACCTCGCGATCCTGTCGATCCACATTGCCGGCGCGTCGTCGATCCTCGGCGCCATCAACTTCATCACCACCATCTTCAACATGCGCGCTCCCGGCATGACGCTGCACAAGATGCCGCTGTTCGCCTGGGCGGTGCTGATCACCGCCTTCCTGCTGCTGCTCTCGCTGCCGGTCCTGGCGGGCGCCATCACCATGCTGCTCACCGACCGTAATTTCGGCACCTCCTTCTTCGTGCCGG
The DNA here is from genome assembly GCF_006439555.1 of Mesorhizobium sp. B3-1-6. Classification (NCBI taxonomy): domain Bacteria; kingdom Pseudomonadati; phylum Pseudomonadota; class Alphaproteobacteria; order Hyphomicrobiales; family Phyllobacteriaceae; genus Mesorhizobium; species Mesorhizobium sp. B3-1-6. The sequence goes on from NZ_VFTM01000036.1 coordinate 31,027, forward strand.
ACAATGGCGGTGACCCGATCCTCTTCCAGCACCTGTTCTGGTTCTTCGGCCACCCCGAGGTGTACATCCTGATCCTGCCGGGCTTCGGCATCGTCAGCCATATCGTCTCGACCTTCTCGAAGAAGCCGGTGTTCGGTTATCTCGGCATGGCCTACGCCATGGTCGCGATCGGCGCCGTCGGCTTCATCGTCTGGGCGCACCACATGTATACGACCGGACTGTCGCTCGACACGCAGCGTTACTTCGTGTTCGCCACCATGGTCATCGCGGTGCCCACCGGCGTGAAGATCTTCTCCTGGATTGCCACCATGTGGGGCGGCTCGATCTCCTTCAAGCCGCCGATGCTGTGGGCGCTGGGTTTCATCTTCCTTTTCACCATCGGTGGCGTCACCGGCGTTCAGCTGGCCAATGCCGGCCTCGACCGCTCGCTGCACGACACCTATTTCGTGATCGCCCACTTCCACTACGTGCTGTCGCTGGGCGCGGTGTTCGCGATCTTCGCCGGCTGGTACTACTGGTTCCCGAAGATGACCGGCTACATGTACTCGCCGGTGATCGCCAACACCCACTTCTGGGTGACCTTCGTCGGCGTCAACCTGATCTTCTTCCCGCAGCACTTCCTCGGCCTCGCCGGCATGCCGCGCCGTACCGTCGACTATCCGGATGCCTTCGCCGGCTGGAACATGGTCTCGTCCTACGGCTCCTACATCTCGGCCGTCGGTGTTGCGATCTTCCTCTACGGCGTGTTCGAGGCCTTCCAGAAGAAGCGCGTCGCCGGCGCCAATCCGTGGGGCGAGGGTGCCACCACGCTCGAATGGCAGCTGCCTTCGCCGCCGCCGTTCCACCAGTGGGAACAGCTGCCGAAAATCAAGTAAGCAGCGTCCCGACGCATACGAGGCCGCCGGCTTGTCCGGCGGTCTTGGCCAACGGAATGATGGACTTTAAGTACGCATGGCCCTTGCCGAAGACAGATTGATGGAGGAAGCGGGTTTTCGCATGTCGGAAGCGACCGCAGCCGATTTCTTCGCCCTGTTGAAGCCGCGCGTGATGTCGCTGGTCGTCTTCACGGCCTTTGTCGGCTTGGTCGCGGCGCCCGTCGCCATCAACCCGCTGCTGGCGATGATCGCCATCCTGGCCATTGCTATCGGCGCCGGCGCTTCCGGCGCGCTCAATATGTGGTACGACGCCGACATCGACGCGGTGATGACCAGAACCGCCGGGCGCCCGGTGCCGGCCGGCCGCGTCACGCCGGGAGAGGCGTTGAGCTTCGGCCTGGTGCTGTCGGTGCTGTCGGTGATGACGCTGGGCGTGCTGATCAACTGGCTGTCGGCCGCGCTTCTCGCCTTCACCATCTTCTTCTACGCTGTCGTCTACACCATGTGGCTGAAGCGCTGGACGCCGCAGAACATCGTCATCGGCGGTGCCGCCGGCGCCATCCCGCCGGTGATCGGCTGGGCCGCGGTGACCGGTTCGGTCAGCCTCGAGAGTGTGATCCTGTTCCTGATCATCTTCCTGTGGACGCCGCCGCATTTCTGGGCGCTGGCTCTCTTCAAGTCCGACGATTACGCCCGCGCCGGCATCCCGATGATGCCGAATGTCGCCGGCCAGGCCTCGACCCGTCGGCAGATCTTTGCCTATGCGCTGATCCTGGCGCCGGTCGGCGTGCTGCCCTGGGCGCTCGGCTACACCACGGCTGGCTATGGGGTCGTCTCGGCGGTCCTCGGCGCGGGCTTCGTCTGGCATGCCTGGAAAGTGCTTGCCATGGCCGACGACGACCGCGCGATGAAGCCGGCCAAGGCCCTGTTCGGCTACTCGCTGCTCTATCTCTTCGCGATCTTTGCCGCCTATCTCGTCGACTGCGTGGTCGGGCGCGCCCTTATGATGGGGGGAGTATGATCGTGGCCGACAAGAAACTCGAACTGGTCACGCTGACCGAACGCCAGCAGAAGGCGCGCCGCAACCGCTCGATCGCCATCGGCGTCGCGCTGGCGGCATTGGTCGTCATCTTCTATGCCGCCACCATCGTGCGCTTCGGCCACACCGGGGCCAGCATCACCGGCTCCGGCCTGTTGGGAGGCGGCTGATGGGCGGCGAGACCGGCAGCAAGCCCCGCAAGGTGAACAACGGCATCGTCGCCGCCGTCTGCCTCGCCTTCTTCACCGGCATGGTCGGCATGGCCTACGCGGCGGTGCCGCTCTACAAGATGTTCTGCCAGGTCACCGGCTATGGCGGCACCACGCAGCGCGCCGAAAAGCAATATGCCGGCCGCGTGCTCGACCGCGACATAACAATCCGCTTCGACGCCAACACCAACGGCATTCCGTGGCGGTTCGAGCCTGTCGCCCGCTCGGTGACGATCAAGATCGGCGCGACGGCGCAGGCGCATTACAGCGCCACCAACAAATTCAACCGCACCATCACCGGCCGCGCCTCGTTCAACGTGCAGCCGGAAATGGCCGGTGCCTATTTCAACAAGGTGGAGTGCTTCTGCTTCACCGACACGACGCTGAAGCCCGGCGAGACGCTGGACATGCCGGTCGTGTTCTATGTCGATCCAGACATCGTCAACGTGCCGGAACTCAAGGACTTGAAGACGATCACCCTGTCCTACACGATGTTCCCGGTCGAAAAGAAACAGCCGGTCGCCTCGTCGGCGCCGGCCGCTGGCAGCAGCAACAAAGTTCCAGATTCCGACGCAAGCCTCGGGGGTTGATATGGCAGACGCGCACGCAAAACCACAACACGACTACCATCTCGTCAACCCGAGCCCGTGGCCTTTCCTGGGATCCATCGGCGCGCTGGTCACCGCCATCGGCGGCGTCTGCCTGATGCAGTATCTGAAGGCCGGCAACTTCCCGGTCTTCGGCCACAACATCGCCAATCCATGGCTGTTCTTCATCGGCCTGATCATCGTGCTCTACACGATGTTCGCCTGGTGGTCGGACACCATCAAGGAAGCGCATGAGGGTCATCACACGCGCGTCGTGTCGCTGCACCTGCGCTACGGCATGATCATGTTCATCGCCTCGGAGGTGATGTTCTTCGTCGCCTGGTTCTGGGCCTTTTTCGACGCCAGCCTGTTCCCGGGCGAAGCCTCGCAATATGCCCGCGCCGCCTTCACCGGCGGCGTCTGGCCGCCGAAGGGGTTGGAGGTTCTCGATCCCTTCCACCTGCCGCTCTACAACACCATCATCCTGCTTCTGTCGGGCACGACGGTGACCTGGGCGCACCACGCGCTGCTGCATGGCGACCGCAAGGGTCTGATCAACGGCCTGGTGCTGACCGTCGGCCTCGGCATGCTGTTCACCATGGTGCAGGCCTACGAGTACATGCACGCCCCCTTCGCGTTCAAGGATTCGATCTACGGCGCCACCTTCTTCATGGCGACCGGCTTCCACGGCTTCCATGTCATCATCGGCACCATCTTCCTGCTCGTCTGCCTGGTGCGTGCGATGCGCGGCGACTTCACGCCGAAGCAGCATTTCGGCTTCGAGGCGGCCGCCTGGTACTGGCACTTCGTCGACGTGGTCTGGCTGTTCCTGTTCAGCGCGATCTATGTCTGGGCCTCGAACGGCGCGCTGATCGAAGGCCACTGATAAAAAGCAATCCGGGAAAGCGCGTGGCGATTTTTCCGGAATTTGCTTTCAGGAGTTTTGAAGGCGGCCGCGGCGACGCGGCCTCCTTCTTCTTTTCGGCGCAATGGCCGGCCATCGGTAGGTCATGTGGGCGAAAATTCCCTTGGCCATCTGCGCGTATCTGATCACCACAGGCTCACTGCTCGACAGGGGTATGTGGCCCGGACAGACGGTCGATCTGGTGCGTGTCGAGAAATCGCAACGGCAGTTGCAACTGATCGGCGGCGGCCAAATCCTGCGCCGCTACAGCATCGCGCTCGGCGGCGATCCGGTCGGCCACAAGCACCGCGAGGGTGACGGGCGAACGCCGGAGGGGCGCTATGTGCTCGACTGGCGCAATCCCAACAGCGTCGCGCACAGGTCGATCCATATCTCCTATCCAAATGCCGACGATAAGGTGGCGGCGAAAGCGCTGGGCGTCGATCCAGGCGGCCTCATCATGATCCACGGCCAGCCGAACGGTTTCGGCTGGCTGGGCAGGCTGCTTCAAATGGTCGACTGGACCGACGGCTGTATTGCGGTTACGAACCCCGAGATGGATGAAATCTGGACAAGGGTGGCCGACGGCACACCGATCGAGATCATGAAATGAGCGAAGCTCTCTAAATGAGTGAAGACAAGGCGATCTGGCCACCCATAGATCCGATCTCGGCCGGCCTGCATGGCCGCTGCCCGCGCTGCGGCGAAGGCAAGCTGTTCTCCAGTTTCCTCACCGTCGGCAAGCGCTGCTACAATTGCGGGCTCGACTATTCCTTCGCCGATGCCGGCGACGGACCGGCGGTGTTCGTCATCCTGATCATCGGCTTCGTCGTCGTCGGCCTCGCATTGTGGATGGAGGTGACGTTCAGTCCGCCGCTTTGGCTGCACTTCATGTTGTGGATACCGCTGGCGCTGGTGCTGTGCCTGACGGCGCTGCGCCTGATCAAGGGCGTGCTGATCACCTTGCAGTATTCGAAGAGAGCCTCCGAGGGCAGGCTGGATTCCAACGAATGAGCGAGACGACCAGTTTGGTTGCCGGCCGTTCACGGTCCCGCACGGCGTTGCTCATCGGCCTCGGCCTTGTCCTGTTCGCCGTCCTGATCGGGCTCGGCACCTGGCAGGTTCAGCGCCTGCATTGGAAGGAAGGCCTGCTCGCAACCATCGATAAGCGCACGCATTCCGCGCCGCTGGCTCTAGCGGACGTCGAGAAGGAATTCGCCACTTCGCATGATGTCGATTACACGCCGGTGACGGTGACCGGCACTTTCCTGCACCAGGGCGAGCGGCACTTCTTTTCCACCTGGCAAGGCGACAGCGGCTTCAACGTCTACACGCCCCTGCAGCTCGAGGATGGCCGCTTCGCGCTCGTCAACCGCGGCTTCGTTCCCTACGATCTCAAGGATCCTTCCAAGCGCCGGCAGGGCGAAATTGCCGGCAAGGTGACCCTGACCGGGCTTGCCCGCAATCCGCTGCCTGGAAAACCGTCGATGATGCTTCCCGACAATGACGTCGCCAAGAACATCTTCTACTGGAAGGACCGCGACGTCATGGCGGCGACCGCCGGCCTGCCCGCCGGCTTCGTGCTGGTGCCGTTCTTCATCGATGCCGACAAGACGCCGAACCCTGGCGGCCTGCCGGTCGGAGGCGTCACCATCATCGACCTGCCGAACAACCACCTGCAATATGCGGTCACCTGGTATGGCTTGGCCGCCGCCCTTGCGGCGGTGCTTGTCCTCAGGCTTCGCCGCCCAGCGAATGAAGCATGAAGCCTCCTGCTCTTGACAGGGCAGGGGTGTGCACCTCATTTCGCCTTGAGCAATTCCAGGAAAGGTGTGAGCGGCTTTCCGTCCGGAATCGCGTCAAAACAAAGAGATCGATTCCGACCGAACCGGCCCGTTTTAATGACTGAGAAAAAGCCACCGCTGACGATCAGGCTCTGCCAGCCACGCGGCTTTTGCGCCGGCGTCGACCGTGCCATCCAGATCGTCGTGCTGGCGCTGAAGAAATACGGTGCGCCGGTCTATGTCCGCCACGAGATCGTGCACAATCGTTACGTCGTCGAAGGGCTGCAGAGCCTGGGCGCGGTCTTCATCGAGGAACTTTCCGAGATTCCGCCGGAGCATCGCCAGTCGCCGGTGGTCTTTTCCGCGCATGGCGTGCCGAAATCGGTGCCGGCGGATGCCGAGGCGCGCAACCTTTTCTACCTCGATGCCACGTGCCCGCTCGTCTCCAAGGTGCACAAGCAGGCGATGCGCCACCAGCGGCTCGGTCGCCATGTGCTTTTGATCGGCCACGCCGGGCACCCCGAAGTGATCGGCACGATGGGCCAGTTGCCGCAAGGCGCCGTGACGCTGATCGAGACCGAGGCCGATGCGGCGCGCTTCGTGCCGGTCGACGCTTCGGCCCTTGGCTTCGTCACCCAGACGACCTTGTCGGTCGAGGACACCGCTGGCATCATCCGGGCGCTCCAGGAGCGGTTTCCCGAATTGCACGCGGCCGCGGCCGAATCGATCTGCTACGCCACCACCAACCGCCAGGAAGCGGTGAAGGAGACGGCGGCGGGCGCCGATCTTTTCCTTATCGTCGGTGCTCCCAATTCGTCCAACTCGCGTCGCCTTGTCGAAGTGGCGGAGCGCGCGGGTGCCACGATGTCGCTTCTCGTGCAGCGCGCCGCTGAAATTCCGTGGGATGAGATCGCCGGGATCGGGACGCTCGGCCTGTCGGCCGGCGCATCGGCGCCGGAGATCATCGTCGATGAGATCATCGACGCGTTCCGCCAGCGTTTCGACGTCACCATCGATCTGGCCATCACGGCCACGGAAACGGAGGATTTTCCGGTGATGCGGGTTTTGCGCGATGTCGAACTGACGGCGGCCGACATGGCCTTCGTCAATGGAGCGGCGTGAAAACGGATGGCCGTCTACACCGACGTCAACGAGAACGAACTCAGCGCGTTCCTGAAAGCCTATCCGGTGGGCGAATTGCTCTCCTACAAAGGCATCGCCGAAGGCACCGAGAATTCCAATTTCCTGGTCCACGCCTCGACCGGCTCCTACATCCTGACGCTCTACGAGAAGCGCGTCGACAAGGCCGACCTGCCGTTCTTTCTCGGCCTGATGGGCCATCTCGCCAGGAAGGGCATTTCCTGCCCGCTGCCGGTCACCGCCGATGACGGCACCGTGATCGGCACGCTCGCCGGCCGGCCCGCCGTCATCATCACCTTCCTCGAAGGCCTGTCGTTGCGGCGGCCGACGGCCGCGCATTGCGCGGAAGTCGGCAAGGCGCTCGCCAGCCTCCATCTTGCCGGCCAGGATTTTCAGATGAGACGGCCGAACGCGCTGGCGATCGACGGCTGGCGCAAGCTCTGGACGGCCTCGCGCGACCGCGCCGACGAGGTCGAGCCGGGCCTGGCGGCCGAGGTCGATGCCGACTTTGGCGATTTCGAGCGCAACTGGCCGACCGGCCTGCCGCGGGGCATCATCCACGCCGATCTGTTCCCGGACAATGTCTTCTTTCTCGGCGAGAAGCTGTCCGGGCTGATCGACTTCTATTTCGCCTGCGACGACCTCTACGCCTATGATGTCGCCACCTGCCTCAACGCCTGGTGCTTCGAGAAGGATTTTTCCTTCAACCTGACCAAGGGGACGGCGCTGCTGGCCGGCTACCAGTCGGTGCGGCCGCTTCAGGGTGACGAGCAGGCGGCGCTGCCGATGCTGGCGCGCGGCTCGGCGCTGCGCTTCATGCTGACCCGCCTCTATGACTGGCTGACCATTCCGGATGGCGGGCTGGTGATGAAGCGCGATCCGACCGAATATATCCGCCGCATGCGCTTTCACCGCGCGATCCGATCTCCTTCCGAATACGGGCTGACATGAGCAAGCACGTTGAAATCTTCACCGACGGTGCCTGCTCCGGCAACCCGGGGCCGGGCGGCTGGGGCGCGATCCTGCGCTTCAATGGCGTTACCAGGGAATTGTCGGGCGGCGAAGCCGAGACCACCAACAACCGCATGGAGCTGCTTGCCGCCATCACCGCGCTCGATGCGCTGAAGGAGCCTTGCACAGTCGATCTCTACACCGACAGCAAATACGTCATGGACGGTATTTCCAAATGGATCCATGGCTGGAAGAAAAACGGCTGGAGGACCGCCGACAAGAAGCCGGTGAAGAACGGCGAACTATGGCAAGCGCTCGACGCAGCCAACCGCCGCCACAAGGTGACCTGGAACTGGGTCAGGGGCCATGCCGGCCATTCCGAAAACGAACGCGCCGACGAACTCGCGCGCGAAGGCATGGCGCCGTTCAAGAAGGGCTCGTCAGTGTCTGCAACGCCGAAGCCGGCAGCGGCGCCGAAACCGGCCACACGGGCAAGGCAGCCGGCAACCCCAAGGGCACGTCGTTCCACACAGAGCTATTGATTTCGGCGGGCTAGCTTGCACTCTGACCGGAGAAGCATGTCGTGCCGATAGCCTATTACATCACACACCCGCAGGTGCGCATCGACGCCGACGTTCCGGTGCCTGGATGGAGATTGTCCGACGTCGGCCGGGCGAGGGCCGTCGCCATGCTCGACCAGCCCTGGGTCGGCTCGATCGGCCGCATCGTGTCGTCCGCCGAACGCAAGGCGATCGAAACCGCGGAAATCCTGGCGGGACGTCTTCATCTTGCGGTCGAGGTGCGCGAGCGGACGCACGAGAACGACCGGTCGGCAACCGGCTTCCTGCCGCCGCCGGAATTCGAAGCGGTCGCCGATCAGTTCTTCGCCAGGCCGCACGAGAGCATCCGAGGCTGGGAACGGGCTATCGATGCGCAGGGCCGGATCGTCAGCGAGGTCGAAGCGGCGCTTACGACCGGTGAAGCCGACATCGCCTTCGTCGGCCATGGCGGCGTCGGAACGCTGTTGCTCCTCCATCTCAGTGGACGGGAAATCAGCCGCGAGGCGGATCAGCCGGCAGGCGGCGGCAATTACTTCGCCTGGGATATCGGCTCACGCCGCTTGATCCATGGTTGGCTGCCGATCGACTGGCCAGCAGCGCGGAGCCTCTGATTGTCGGCTGAACTCAGAGAAGCAGCAGCACCATTGATTGCATCTCCGAAAAGGGAGTATTATTTACTACCATAGAGCAAGGATAGCACCCCATGCCAAACGTGGAAAAGTTAAGCGTAGCCGTCACGACGCAACAGGCGGCCGTCATGCGCGAAGCTGTGGAAGCTGGCGAATACGCGACAGCCAGCGAAATCGTGCGCGAAGCGATGCGGGACTGGTTGGCCAAGCGCGAACTTCGGAAAGAGGATGTGCGGCGGCTTCAGCGCTTGTGGGACGAAGGGAAGGCAAGCGGAAAACCGGAGACTTTGGACTTCGATACCTTGCGAAGGGAAGCGCGGCAGAAGCTGAAGGACGCTTCACCAAATGGTCGTTAGGATAGTCTGGTCGCCAACGGCAAAAGCCGACCTGATCGATATCTATACCACTATAGGCGCCGAGAACTTAAAGGCAGCGGACCACTACTACGAATGGATCGAGGATCGAGTTGCACAACTCGTGGATCAGCCACGCATGGGCGTCAGACGCCCCGACATTCGCCCTTCGGCGCGAATGCTTGTCGCGGCTCCGTTTTTGCTCCTTTACGAAACGGTCCCAGATACGGACAGCGGTCCGGTCGATTTGGTGGAGATCGTACGCGTTGTCGACGGTCGCAGGGATTTGAACCGTCTCTTCTGACCAATCACCGTATCAGCAGCGCCGTCGAGAACATGCCGAGCGCGAACACCGTGTGCGCCACGAGGTTGAGCGCGCGCACCTTCGTCGGATTGGGGAGCTTGGATGCCGCCCAGCCGGCGCCCATGCCGGGCGCCAGCAGGAACCAGCCGGCCCCGACGGTGACGATGCCGAGGATGAAGGCCGGCAGGAAGGTCGGCGTCGCCAGCCAGCCCGCGCCCGCCAACGCCACGAGGATTACGCCGTAAAGGATGCCGACCAGGTAGTGAAAAACCCAGCCCAGCGCCTTTTCATGCGCATAGGGCGCGGCCTTGCCGATATCGTCATGGAAGACCTTTTCGGGCAGATGCCGAACCCAGCGCCCGACCATACCCCAATTGGGCAAAGGCTGGCCGATCGCCTTGTTGAGGACGATCGCCCAGATATCCATGAACACAGTGGCGCCGATGCCGATCGCCACAGCGCGCCAGATTGTGTCGAGCATCAGAGCATGATCCCGAACCGGAGGTCAGCGCACGCAAAAAGTGGGAACCGGTTTTCGGACAAGATCATGCTCCAACAAAGAGTGAGATCAGGATGGCGAGTCAACGAAACGTCATCCTGATCTAGAGCTGCTCGAGGATTTTTGCCGCGCCGCTCTCGTCGACGCCCGGCTTGGTTTCGACGTTGATCGCGACGACCTTGCCGTCGTCGACGATCATCGAAAAGCGCTTGGAGCGCAGACCCATGCCGGCTGCGGAAAGGTCGTTGTCGAGCCCTACCGACTTGGCGAAATCGCCGCTGCCGTCGGCGAGGTAGAAGATCTTGCCTTCGCCGCCGGAGAAGCGCGCCCAGGCGCCCATGACATGCACGTCGTTGACCGAGACGACGGCGATCGTGTCGACGCCGCGCGCAAGAATGGCGTCATGGTTTTCCAGATAGCCCGGCAAATGGTTGTTGCTGCAGGTCGGCGTGAAGGCGCCCGGGACGCCGAACAGCACGACCTTCTTGCCAGCGAAGATCTCCTTGCCCTTTATATCCTTCGCGCCATCAGCGGTCATCGTCTTGAAGGTCACGTCGGGCAGTTTTTCGCCAACCGAAATGGTCATGGGGAGAGCCTCGCTTGGGGGAGATGGGAAAGGACTGACGCCTTCGATATCGGACTGCGCGGCGGCCAGCAACCTCTCACAGCAAGTCCAGGAAAAGTGTCTAGCGGTTTTCCGTCCGGAATTGCGGCTCAAAGAGCAATTCCAGGAAAAGTGTGTAGCGGTTTTCCGTCCGGAGTTGCTGCTTAAAGAGGCGCTGGATCAAGGGAAAGGCAGCAGCCCGTCCACCGAACCCTCGGCACTGGTCAGCGTGTAATAGAGCCCACCATCGGTCGGCGTCGCCGACGGCCGGTCGAGGATCGGCACGGTGAAGACGAGCTTGCCGTCCTTCTCGCTGCGCACCGGCGCGCCGAACATGTAGTCCCGCTCGCCGGCGATGAAGAAGTCGACGGATTCCGGATTGCCTGGCGACTGCGCCTGGACGACAAGGGTTTCGTGGTCGCCGGGCAGCACGCTGACGCCGAAATCGGACCGGGCCGGAGAGGGCAACGTCGCGAGCGCGGTTTTCACCAATGCGGCGTCGGTGGCGTTGTCGGGATCGGCCCCAGGATCGACGCTGAGCCGGGTCTGCACCGGAATGCAGATCGTCTCGCAGATGCCCAGGAAGACATGGGCGTCGATGGTCGCCGGCTGGTCGGGCGAAGACAGCGTGAAGGTCACCGGCAGCGACACCGGACGGTCGTACCCGGCCCATTTGCCGTAGCCGTCGTCATGCCGCTGCGGCGGCGGGAACGACAATTGGGCGTCTGAGATGTTGGTGCTGCCGGATATGTCGAGCTGCGGCGGCACGCCGGCGTCGCCCGGATCGCGCCAATAAGTCTTCCAGCCGGGCTTCAGCGCGATGTCGAGCACCCCGTGGATCTTGCCGGCCTCGTCGGGCTTGCCGGTGGTCACCAGCCGAACCTTGCCGCCTTCACTGTTGTACCAGATTGAGGAGGAGGCCTCTGCCGGGAGGCTTGCAGCCCACCCGAAAACGACGCCGAGAACCAGTATTTTCATGTATCGCATGGCGGTGATTTGACCGTCCGTTCTTGGCCGCGCAATGACTTCGTCGCTCTCCCGGTATCATATTTGCGTTACATCGGGGACTGGCACCATCTTTTCGGCGCAGCCGAAACGCGTTACGCTCAGCCCATGGACTTGCTGCGCCACAAGAAGTCGACCGCCGGACGCGGTTTTCTCGACGACCAGTTCCTGATTGCCATGCCTGGCATGAAGGACGACCGTTTCGCGCGCTCCGTCATCTACATCTGCGCCCACAGCGACGAGGGCGCGATGGGCCTGATCATCAACCAGACGCAGCAGATGCTGTTTCCGGACCTGCTTGTGCAGCTCGGCATCATGAACGAGCAGGAAGCGATCCGCCTGCCGGCGCATACGCGCGATTTCGTCGTGCGCAACGGCGGACCCGTCGACCGCAGCCGCGGCTTCGTGCTGCATTCGGGCGACTATCGCGTGGAATCCTCGCTCAACGTCTCCGACGACGTCTGCCTGACGGCAACCGTCGACATCCTGCGCGCCATCTCGACCGGCCGTGGCCCGCGCCATGCGCTGATGGCGCTCGGCTATTCCGGCTGGGGCGCCGGCCAGCTCGAAACGGAGATCGCCGAGAACGGCTGGCTCACCTGTCCGGCGACGCCCGAGCTTCTCTTCGACACCGACATCGAGCGCAAATACGGCCGTATCCTTGCCTCGATCGGTATCGACCTTGCCCATCTCAGCGCCGCCGCGGGACACGCCTGAAGCCCAACGCTCGCGGTTGGCAGGAACGCTCGCGATTTCGTCATCCGCGGGTCAAGCCCGAGGATGACGAAGCGATGGGCCTCTAATGCATGTCGCGTAAAAGTGTGTAGCGGTTTTGCGATAACGACATGCATGAAAACAAAGGGCTTAAAGCGCGTCGCCTGAATCCGCTTCAGCGCGACGCGCTTTAAGCCTGCGTCAGCGGATACTGCTCCTTCAGCGTCTTCAGCACCTGGTCGCCGGGCATCGGCGCGCCGAACATGAAGCTCTGGACATATTCGCAGCCCATCTGGCGCAGCTCCAGCGCGTCGCTTTCGTCCGAAATGCCTTCCGCCACGACCGAAAGCCCAAGCTCATGCGCCATGTTGACCATGGATTTGAGCAGCACCGCGCGCTTCGGCGTGGCGTCGTCGACGAAGCTCTTGTCGATCTTGATCGTGTCGAAGGGGAAGCGCGTCAGATAGGAAAGCGAGGAATAGCCGGTGCCGAAATCGTCGAGCGACAGCCCGATGCCGAGTTGCTTCAGCTTGCTCAGCACATGCGCAGTCTGCTCGGGATTGTCCATCACCAGCGATTCGGTGAGTTCCAGCCGGAAGCAGCGCGGCTTCAGATTGGCACGCGCGATGACGGAGCGGACGTCGCTGACGAGGTCGCGGCGGATGAGCTGGCGGCTCGACAAATTGACCGAAACCGAGAGCGGCGCGTCGCCGATCTGCTTCTGCCAGGAGGCCAGGTCTTCGGCCGCCTGCTGCATGGCGAACAGGCCAAGCTGCACGATCAGTCCGCAATTCTCGGCCACTGGGATGAAGTCCCCCGGCGGGATCATGCCGCGGCGCGGGTGGTCCCACCGAAGCAGCGCCTCGAAGCCGGCGACGCTGCCGTCCTCCAGCCTCACGATCGGCTGGTAGGCAAGCGTGAACTCGCGCCGCTCGATGGCGCGGCGAAGATCGGATTCGAATTGCAGCCGGTCGGTGCCGACGGTGCGGAAGGCGGGCCGGAACGGTTCGATCCTGTCGCCGCCGAAGCGCTTGGCCTGGTGCATTGCAAGCTCGGCGTCCTTGACCATGTCCTCGGCCGAGGTCTGCGCCGTCGTCCAGGTGATCAGGCCGATCGAGGCGGTCAGCACGATCTCGCGCTTGGCGAAGGTGATCGGGTTGTTGATTGCGTGCTTGATGGCGTCGGCGATCGCCGCGATGCGGGCGGGGTCCTGCTCCGAAAGCAACATCAGCGCGAACTGGTCGCCGGCAAAGCGCGACAGCGAATCCTTCGGCTTCAAGAGCCGGTGCAGCCGGCGCGCGACGGTGAGCAGAATGGTGTCGCCGGCCGAAATTCCGAGACCGTCATTGACCTGCTTGAAGCGGTCGATGTCGATGATGAAGACCGTGGGGCGCACCTTCTCCTCGGTGCGGGCGATCGAGATGATCGCCTCCAGCCGGTTCATGAACAGTTCGCGGTTCGGCAGGCCTGTCAGGTTGTCGTGCACGGCATCGTGCAACAGCCTTTCCTCGGATTTCTTCTGTTCGGTGACGTCGACCATGGTGCCGACGCAGCGGATCACCTCGCCGTCGGAGCCGATAACCGGCCGGGCGCGCAGCGAGAACCAGTGGTAGTGGCCGTCGGCGCCGCGCAGGCGGAAGTTCTGCGCCACCTTGCCGCGGCGATGCTCCAGCACCACGTCGAGCGTGGTGCGGAACGTGTCGCGGTCGTCGGCATGCAGCACCGGCAGCCAGTTGCGCGCCGCACCCCCAAGGCTGTTGGGCGCAAGGCCGAGTTGCAGGCTGATGTCCGGCTTGGTCACCACCCGGTCGCGCAGCACATCCCAGTCCCAGACGATGTCGCCCGAGCCGGCGACGGCGAGCGCCTGCCGCTCGAGGTCGGAGAACAGGCCCTGGTGCAGCGCGCCGCCGGCAAAGGCGTGCTGCATGACGGTGAAGCCGATCAAGAGGATGATCAGGATCAGCCCGCCGCCCAGCGCCGGCTGGGCGATGTCGTTGTCCAGCATGCCGGTGATCGCCATCCACGACCCGCATAGCCATAGCAGCACCATCACCCAGCTCGGCACCAGCATGATCGCGCGGTCATAGCCGCGAATGCCGAGGAAGATGATGAGGCCGAGACCGGTGAGCGCGGTGGCGGCGAACGAGATGCGGGCAATGCCGGCGGCGACCGCCGGATCGACGATGGCCACGCCCGCGATCAACAGCAGTCCGAAGATCCAGACCAGCGCGCCATAGCTGAAATGGCCGTGCCAGCGGTTGAGGTTGAGATAGGCGAACAGGAACACCACGAAGGTTGCGGCCAGCGCCACCTCCGTGCCGGCCCGCCATATCTGCTCGTTGCCGGGCGATATCTCGATGATCTTGTTGAGGAAGCCGAAGTCGACGCAGATATAGGCCAGCACCGCCCAGGCGAGCGCCGCGGTCGCCGGGAACATCGAGGTTCCCTTGACCACGAACAGGATCGTCAGGAACAGCGCAAGAAGCCCCGAAATGCCGATGACGATGCCGCGGAACAGCGTGTAGGAATTGACCGAGTCCTTGTAGGAGTCCGGCTCCCAGAGATAGACCTGCGGCAGTTTCGGCGAGGCGAGCTCGGCGATGAAGGTCACCACCGTTCCGGGGTTCAGCGTCACCCGGAACACGTCGGCGTCCGGGCTTGTCTGGCGGTCGAGCGCGAAACCCTCGCTGGGCGTGATCGCGGCGATGCGGGTCGAGCCGAGGTCGGGCCAGAAGATGCCGGAATTCACCAGGCGGAAATGCGGCGCGACGATCAGTCGGTCGAGCTGCTGGTCGGTGGTGTTGGCGAGCGCGAACACGGCCCAGTCGCCGCTCGAGCGCGCGTCATTGGCCTCCACCTCGATGCGCCGCACGATGCCGTCGGGGCCGGGCGCCGTCGAGACCTGGAAATTCTCACCCTGGTTCCGGTAGATCTCGACGGCGCCGGACAGGTCCAGCGCCTTGTCGTCGCGCGCGATCTTGATCGGCTCGACGGCGAAAGCCGGCATGGCCGAAGAAAGCGTGACGACGACCGTCATGATGAGGGCGAACAGCGACGCTAATCGCGGAAAATTCGTCACAGTCAGCCCTTCGTTCCATCGCCCGGCGGATCGTCCGCGATCCGGGCGTAGAGGTAGTGATCCTGCCAGATGCCGTTGATCCTGAGATAGGATCGCAGAAGTCCTTCGCGCCGGAATCCGGCTTTTTCAAGCACGCGGATCGACCGGGCGTTTTCGGGAATACAGGCAGCTTCGATCCGGTGCAACCGCAGCGTATCGAAGGCGAAGCGCGAGACGAGCTTGACCGCATCGGTCATCAGGCCGCGGCCGCCGAATCGTTCGCCGATCCAGTAGCCGATATGGCCGCTCTGGGCGACGCCATGGCGGATGTTGCCGAGCGTGATGCCGCCGGCAAGCTTGCCGCTCGATTTCTCGAAGATGAAGAAGGCGATCGCCGTGCCTTGCGCGTAATCCTCGCGGTAGCGGCTGATGCGCAGGCGCCACGCGGTGCGGTCGAGCTCGTCCGGCTGCCAGCGCGGCTCCCAGGGTTCGAGGAAAGCGCGGCTTTCGCCGCGCACCGCCGCCCATTCGCGGTAGTCGTTGGTCAAGGGCACGCGCAGCGTGACCTTGTCGCCCTTCAGTGCCGGCAGGTCGCGGCGAAAGAAAGGGAGCGCGAACACGGCGCTTGTTCTAAGCGGATATTCGTGGGATGCCCCACGAATATCTGCTTAGATTCCCTGGTTTTTCGCAGGCTCTGATCGCAAAATGGGACACTTTTGCGGAACCTGCTTAGGGGTCAGACGGCGAGCCGGCGGGCCGTCGTCTGCGGGCCCGCAAGCGATTCGAGGATCGCCTCGTAGGGCGCAAGCGTGCCCACGGGGCCGACCGCGGTAAGCGTCGGCTTGGTCGAGAACAGCCGCGAGGAGAGGTCGGTCAGCCGCTCGACGGTCAGCGCCGAAAGCCGCTCCATCAATTCCTCCTTGGCGATCGGCCGTCCGAACAACAGCAATTGCCTTGCGATCTGCGAGGCGCGGCTAGCCGGGCTTTCGGCCGACATGATGAGCCCGGCGCGGTATTGCGCCCGGGCCCGGTCGAGTTCTTCCTGCAGGATGCTTTCGCCGGCCTTCTGCAACTCGCCAATGATCACCGGCACCAGCTTGGCGATGTCGCTCTGGCCGGTCGCGGCATGCACGCCGAAGATGCCGGTGTCGGAAAAACCCCAGTGGAAGGCATAGACCGAGTAGCAGAGGCCGCGCTTTTCGCGCACTTCCTGGAACAGCCTCGACGACATGCCGCCGCCCAGGATCATCGACAGCACCTGCGAGGCGTAGAAATCGCGTACATGATAGGCGCGGCCCTCGAAGCCGAGCACGATCTGCGCATCCATCAGGTCGCGATCCTCGCGGAAGTCGCCGCCGACATATTGCGCGTATTGCGGGATGTTGCCCACTGCCTTGGCGCGGAAGCCGCCGAGCTGCTTCTCGACCTCGCGCACGAAATTGTCGTGCTTGACGTCGCCGGCGGCCACGATGACCATCCGCTCGGCGTCATATTGCCGCTCGATGAAGTCGTGCAGTTGCTTGGAAGTGAAGGATTTGACCGTCTCCGGCGTGCCCAGGATCGAGCGCCCGATGGTCTGGTGGCGGAAGGCCGTTTCGGTGAAGCGGTCGAAGACGATGTCGTCGGGCGTGTCGTGCGCGGCGCCGATCTCCTGCAGGATCACATGCTGCTCGCGCTCCAGCTCCTCCGGATCGAATTCGGACTCCTGCAGAATGTCGGCCAGGATATCGACCGCCAGCGGCACGTCGCCGGACAACACCCTTGCATAGTAGGACGTCGTCTCGACGCTGGTGGCGGCGTTGATCTCGCCGCCGACATTCTCGATTTCCGAGGCGATCTCGAAGGCGCTGCGGCGCTTTGTGCCCTTGAACGCCATGTGCTCGAGCAGATGGGCCATGCCATGCTCTTCGTCGCGCTCGTTGCGGGCGCCTGACTTGACCCAGGCCCCGAGGGCAACCGATTCGATGCTTGGAAGGGTTTCGGTGGCGACTGTCAGGCCGTTCGACAGACGGCTTACCTCAACACCCATATGGCAAGTACTCCCTAACGCGCCGCCCGCGAGTGGCGGTTCACATAATCTTCCACCATTTTCAAGTCGGATGGAAGTATCGTGTATTTTTCGTCGGCTGTCATCAAGCCGCCTAGCCATGCGGGCAGGGCAGGGGTGACGCCGCTCGCTGCCTCGACCGCGGCCGGGAATTTCGCCGGATGCGCGGTGCCGAGCACCACCATAGGCGCCGGACCGGAGGCATGGGCGGCAGCGACATGAACGGCGGCGGCCGTGTGCGGATCGAGCAGGTAGCTGCTCGCCTCCAGCGTCGCGCGGATGGTGGCGGCGACCTCATCGACGCTGGCGCGGCCGGCGTCGAATTCGGCGCGGATGCGCTTGAGTTGGCCTTCCTCGATGGTGAAGGCGCCCGACTGCTTCAGGCCGTTCATGTAGCGCCTGACCGTCTCGGCGTTGCGACCGGCCGCCTCGAACAGCAGCCGCTCGAAATTCGAAGACACCTGGATGTCCATCGACGGCGAGGTCGTGGCGAACACGCCCTTGGTGCGGTATTCGCCGCTCGCCAATGTGCGCGCCAAGATGTCGTTGTCGTTGGTGGCGATGATCAGCCGCTCGATCGGCAAGCCCATGCGCTTGGCGGCGTAACCGGCGAAAATATCGCCGAAATTGCCGGTCGGCACGGTGAAGGAAACCGGCCGGTCCGGCGCGCCCAGCGACAGTGCCGACGAGAAATAATAGACGATTTGGGCCATGATGCGGGCCCAGTTGATCGAATTGACGCCCGACAGCGACACCCGGTCGCGAAAGGCGTGGTCGTTGAACATGTCCTTCACCAGGCCCTGGCAATCGTCGAAATTGCCTTCGACCGACAGCGCATGGACGTTTGCCGCGCTCGACGTCGTCATCTGTCGCTGCTGCACCGGCGAGACCTTGCCGTGCGGGAAAAGGATGAAGATGTCGGTGCGGTCGCGGCCGGCGAAGGCGTCGATCGCGGCGCCACCGGTGTCGCCAGAGGTCGCGCCGACGATGGTGGCGCGCTGGCCGCGTTCGGCAAGCGCATGGTCCATCAGTCGCGCCAGCAACTGCATCGCCACGTCCTTGAAGGCCAGCGTCGGGCCGTGGAACAGCTCGAGGATGAAGGTGTTTTTCCCGGTCTGCACCAGCGGGCAGACGGCCTCATGCCGGAAGGTCGCATAAGCCTCCCGCACCAGCCGCTCGAAGACGGGCGTCGCGATCTCGCCGCCGAGGAACGGTGTCAGCACGCGAATGGCAAGGTCGGGATAGGCAAGCCCGCGCATGGCGCGGATGTCGGCGGCTGAAAATTGCGGCCACTCGCGCGGCACGTAAAGCCCGCCGTCGCGCGCCAGGCCGGCCAGCACCGCGTCGGAAAATCCAAGCGCGGGCGCATCCCCGCGGGTACTCACATATTGCATCTTCAAAGGCCCATTGTTGCCGGTCGCGTCATCCACGGCAATTGGTTAATTTTCCGAGCCGGCTCAGTCGCATTTTTGCCGCGCGGTTGCTATACGTCACCGGCTTTGTGAGAGGGAAGTGCAGTTTCATGGCGTTTTATTCGGTCAACCGTCGTTTTGTCGCGGGTCTGGCGCTCACCGGCTTTATGCTTGCCGCCGCCGGCTGCCAATCGAGCGACAATGGCATCCTGGACCTCGGTTTCGGCAAGAAAACGGATCCGACCGCGCCGCCACCGCCGCCGGATCCCAAGATCCTCGCCAGCCAGCTGCGCGCCTATTGCCCGAAAGTGACGCTGCGCGACGGCACCGCCTATTTCAACACCTATGCCAAGGGCACCGCGGCGAAGCCGAAGAAAAAGAAGCTTGATCCCGCGGCGCAGGCCGAGGCCGAGGCAGCCGCCGCGGCCGCCCAGACCGGACCAAACGGCCAGCCGATCGACCCCGATCACGATCCGTCGAAGGTCATCTACCAGGCCTCGATCACCGACGTGACACGCGATTGCACCCATGCCAACGGCCAGATGTCGATGAAGATCGCCGTCGCCGGCAAGGTCGTGCCGGGGCCAGTCTTCACACCCGGCACCGTCACCATGCCGATCCGCATCGCGGTTCAGCATGGCGACGAGGTGCTTTATTCGCAGCTGCATCAGTATCAGGTGCAGGTCACCGACCCTTCGGCTGCCACCCAGTTCGTCTTCGTCGACAGCAATGTCGTGGTGCCGGAGCCTTCCGCGCGCGACTACCAGGCCTATGCCGGCTATGACGAGAACACGCCGGCTACGGCCGCCGAAAAGTCCAAGGGCAAGAGGAAGAAGCGCGCTCCGGCCACGAACTAGCCTAGGCGTCCTCGGACCACTCCGACAATGCGGCGATGGTGCTGTTCAGTTCCGCCCAGCGGCGGATGACCGTTTCGGCGCCGGCCTCGGTCAGCGCATCGGCATGGCCCGGATAGCTATGCCCGGCGCCGGTGAAGCCGATGACGCGCATGCCGGCCGCCCTGGCGCCGGCGATGCCATGCACGGAATCCTCGATGACGAAGGTGTTCTTCGGGTTGGCGCCGAGTTGTTCGGCGGCGTAGAGGAACACGTCCGGCGCCGGCTTGGTCTTCTTGCTGGGAATGTCCAGCCCCGAAAAGATGCGGCCGGCGAAGAACGGCAGCAGCCGCACCTTCTCCAGCATGAATTCGACCCGTTCGGTGCGCGAATTGGAGCAGACGGCGCGCGGCGCGGTGACTGCGGCTACCGCCTCGCGGGCGCCCTCGATGATGCGCACGTCTGCGCGCAGCTTGCGGTCGACCAGTTCCTCGGCGCGGTCGATCAGCGAGGCCTGGAACGGAATCTGCGACTTCTCCTCGACCCGCAGCATGATGTCCTTGAAGGTGAGACCGGCATAGGTCTCGGCAAGCTCCTCGGCCGAAATCTCGAATCCGGCCGACGTCAGAAGCTCGGCCTCGACCCGCGCGGCGATGATTTCGGAATCGACGAGCACCCCGTCGCAATCGAAAATGACAAGATCTGGCTGGGGCATGGCAATCCGGGAAACGTTGGGGAAAAAGCCTATTGGCTTAGAGCATGATGCCGAAAAGTGTGGAGCGGTTTTCGGAGGGCATCATGCTCTATTTCTTTGATCTAGGCGGCGCGGCATACACCAATGGACCGGCCTGCGCAAACCGCGTGAGCCGGGCGGCGAGCCTTCACCGAATGTTTACGCTGATCGGTAACCATAACAGCCAGTAAACCGTAACGCGTTCTTTTGGGTGTTTTGATGTCTGCCGTGCGTCTTATCGACGAGCTTTCCCAATCTCCCCAGCAGTCCGAATGGCTGGACACGATCCTGAAGGGCGACTGCGTCGCCGCGCTGGACAAGCTGCCGGAAAAATCGGTCGACATCATCTTCGCCGACCCACCCTACAATCTGCAGCTCGACGGCGACCTGCGCCGGCCCGACCAGTCCAAGGTCGACGCCGTCGACGACGACTGGGACCAGTTCGAGAGTTTCGAGGCCTATGATGCCTTCACCCGCGCCTGGCTGCTCGCGGCGCGGCGCGTGCTGAAGCCCAGCGGCACCATCTGGGTCATCGGCTCCTATCACAACATTTTCCGCGTCGGCGCCCGCCTGCAGGATCTCGGCTTCTGGATCCTCAACGACATCGTCTGGCGCAAGACCAACCCGATGCCGAATTTTCGCGGCCGCCGCTTCCAGAACGCGCATGAGACGATGATCTGGGCCTCGCGCGACCAGAAGGCCAAGGGCTACACCTTCAATTACGAAGCGCTGAAGGCCTCGAACGACGATCTGCAGATGCGCTCCGACTGGCTGTTCCCGATCTGCACCGGCGGCGAGCGGCTGAAGGACGAGAACGGCAACAAGCTGCATCCGACGCAGAAGCCGGAAGCGCTGCTTGCCCGTATCATGATGGCCTCGACCAAGCCGGGCGACGTCGTGCTCGATCCCTTCTTCGGCTCCGGCACCACGGGCGCCGTCGCCAAGCGCCTCGGCCGCCATTTCGTCGGCATCGAGCGCGAGCAGGCCTATATCGACGCCGCCAATGAGCGCATCGCCGCGGTGCGTCCGCTGGAAAACGCCGATCTCACCGTGCTTTCTGGCAAGCGTGCCGAGCCGCGTGTCGCCTTCATCAGCCTGATCGACAACGGCCTGGTGACGCCGGGCGCCACGCTTTACGACGCCAAGAAGCGCTGGGCGGCAAAGGTGCGCGCCGACGGCACGCTGGCGATTGGCGACAGCGCCGGCTCGATCCACAAGATTGGCGCCGAAGTGCAGGGGCTCGATGCCTGCAACGGCTGGACCTTCTGGCACTATGAGCGCAGCGGCGGCCTGACCCCGATCGACGAATTGCGCCGCATCGCCCGCCTCGGCATGGAGCGGGCAGGGGCCTGAATCACAGCAATTCCAGGAAAGTGCCGAGAGGTTTTTCGTCCGGAATTGCGTTGAACCCTCTTGAATCAAGACGTGAACGGATCGCCGCAAGCGATTCAGTTCAGGCCGCAATCCCGAACCGCTGAAGGTCTGCTTTAAGCGTCTTGGCGTCGGTGAACAGCACCGACTGCCAGCCGGCGGCCCTGGCGCCGTCGACATTCTTCTGGCTGTCGTCGATGAACAATGTGGCGGATGGCTCGAGACCGAACGCGGTCACGTGATGATCATAGATGGCGCGGTCCGGCTTGATCTGGCAGATGTCGGCCGACACGGTCACGCCGCGCGGCCGGTTGAGAAAGTCGAAACGCTGCCGTGCTTCGGCAAGCGTGTCGGCGGCGAAGTTGGTCAGCATGGTCACATCGTGGCCGCGCTCGATCAGGCCGAGCATGATGGCGACGCTGTCGTCATAGGCATGCGGCACCATCTCGTGCCAATGGCGGCGGAAGTTACGGATGTTCTCGGCGTGATCGGGATGCTCGGCGATCAGCAACGCCTCTGCATCTTCCCATGTGCGGCCGCGATCCTGCTCGATGTTCCACTCGCTGGTGCAGACATTGTCGAAGAACCATTTGCGCTCTTCGGCATCCGGTATCAGCTGGCTGAATGCAAGGTCCGGATCGTAATGGATCAGCACCTTGCCGATGTCGAACACGATATGGCGGATTTCGGTCATGCAGGCCTCTTTGCACTGTGCGGCGACGGTTTCTTGGTCGCGCCCGGTATCGCCACCTCGATTGCCTTTTTCATGACAGTCGGCAGCGCTTCCCCGGAAATTTCATGAGCCAGCGACCAGAAATGCCCGTCCGGTGCGTCGCCTTTGACGCGGGCATGGAAGATTTCGAGCTCGAGCGCGAAATGGGTGAAGACATGCCCGATCTGCCCGGCGCGGCGCCAATCGGCGGGAAAAGGCGCGGCTTCGGTAGTCGTGGCGCCGTCGACTCGCGCCGTCCAACCCGTGGTCGGCACTTCTGTCATGCCGCCAAGCAAGCCTTTCTCGGGCCGCTTGCGGAGCAGGATGGCGCCGTCCTCGCGCTCGGCGACGAAGGCGGCACCCTTGCGCAGCGGCTTGTCGTCTTTCGGCAGCCGGACCGGGAAACGTTCCGGATCGCCGGTGAGAATGGCGCTGCAATCCCCGCGGATCGGGCAGAGCATGCAGCGCGGCCGCTTCGGCGTGCAGATCGTCGCGCCGAGATCCATCATCGCCTGGGCAAAGTCCCCGGGCCGCGTCTGCGGCACCAGTTTTTCGACCAGCGCGCGGATCTCCGGCTTGGCCTCGCCGAGCGGCGTTTCGATCGAATAGAGCCGGGTCACGACCCGCTCGACATTGCCATCGACGACCGCCGCTGGCCGGTCGAAGGCGATCGCGGCGATCGCCGCCGCGGTATAGGCGCCGATTCCCGGCAATTCGCGCAGACCCGCCTCGGTGTCGGGAAAACGGCCGCCTCGGAGCGCCACCAGGTCGGCGCAGGCTTTCAGGTTGCGCGCCCTGGAATAATAGCCGAGCCCGGCCCACGCCTTCATCACATCCTCGGCGGGCGCCGCCGCCAACGCTTCGACCGTCGGCCATTTCTCGACGAAATTGCGGAAATAGGCTTTCACCGCCTCGACCGTGGTCTGCTGCAGCATCACCTCGGACATCCACACGCGATAGGGATCGGCCCTCACGCCGCGCCCAGACGCGACCGGCGTGACGCGCCAGGGCAAGTCGCGGTGATGCGCGTCATACCAGGCAAGCAGGCGGGAGGCGATATCCGGGGATCCAGCTTTGCTGGTATCGCCGGATCCGATATCGCCGGATGCGGTCTTCTGTGATGCCTTGCGGGTCTGATCGAGCGGTGCCATTGATCGGATGAGCTGGGGAACTGGAGAACGCACATGGCAGGGAAAAGGCCCTTCGGCAATCCCGTTCCGGTGAGCGATCTCGCCACCGAGATCCTCGACCCGGTGCTGAAGAAGCGCGCCGGTATCTCGATCGGGCTGGTGCAGTCCTGGGAAGAGATCGCCGGGCCGCGCCTGGCCGCCCACTCGCGGCCGGAGAAGATTCAGTGGCCACGCCGCTTGCACGAGGACGATCCGTTCGAGCCGGCGACCTTGATCATCGCCTGCGAAGGCATGGCGGCGTTGCATCTGCAGCACGAGGCCGGCGAGGTGATCAACCGCGTCAATGCCTTCCTGGGTTTCAACGCGGTCGGCCGCATCAAGATTCTGCAAAAACCGGTGCTTTCGCAAAAGGCGCGGCCGAAGCCGGCGCCGCGCCCTCTGAGCGAGGCGGAGAAGTCGAAGCTTTCGCATCTGGTCGGCCAGATCGAGGATGACGGCCTGCGCGCTTCGCTGGAGCGGCTCGGCGCCACGATTATGGGTGAAAGGAAGCCCAAAGGATCGTAAGAAGCGTCATGAATGCGTCACCAATCTCGCGCATTCGTGATGCTTATGATCAAGTTTCGCGATTGGATTGGGGATCGCGATGCCTTAATTCGCGCCAACTCTCGCCTTTTCTAGCCCTTGCATTGCAAAATCCAACCGATATCAGGTGATTCGCATGAACCGTGCCCCGTCTGGCAAAAGCTTGTCTCGCAGAAACCTTCTGACCGCGCTGGCTGCTGTTCCTGCGGTGGCGCTGCTTGCCGCATGCAGCGACTCCGGCGAGGAGGCGAAGGCAGCCGACGTGAAGCCGGCCAACCCGTCGACGCCTGCCAAGCCGGCCGCCACGCCGGCGGCGGTCCAGGTGCCCGAGGCGCAGGGCACCGTGGACATGACGGAACTGCTCAAGCCCGGTGCGCTGCCCGACAAGCAACTCGGCAAGGACGACGCCAAGGTCACCATCGTCGAATACGCGTCGATGACCTGCCCGCATTGCGCGCATTTCAATGACACCACCTTCCCACAGCTGAAGTCGAAATACATCGACACCGGCAAGGTCCGTTATATTCTGCGCGAATTCCCGTTCGACCCGAGCGCCGAGGCCGGCTTCATGCTGGCGCGCTGCTCGAAGGACAATTACTTCGCCATGGTCGACGTGCTGTTCAAGCAGCAGCCGAGCTGGGTCGGCGTCAACAACACCAAGGAAGCGCTGCTGCAGATCTCCAAGCTGGCCGGTTTTACACAGGAGTCCTTTGAGTCCTGCTTGACGGACCAGAAACTTCTGGACGATGTGAGAGCAGTCCAGAAACGCGGAGCGGACGAGTTCAAGGTCGACTCGACGCCGACCTTCTTCATCAACGGAAAGACCTATAAAGGGGCGATGTCGATTGAGGAAATGTCGGCCATCATCGACCCTCTGCTCTGACATCCAGGCCGCGCCGAAGCGGTCCGGCTTCGGCGCGCACGCCTGTAGTGTTGGGCGGCGCGAATGAAATTTTCGCGCCTTCGCCTCCTCGGTTTCAAATCCTTCGTCGAGCCCGGCGAGTTCGTCATCGAACGCGGACTGACCGGCATTGTCGGGCCGAACGGCTGCGGCAAGTCGAACCTCGTCGAAGCTTTGCGCTGGGTGATGGGCGAAAGCTCCTACAAGAACATGCGCGCGTCCGGCATGGACGACGTGATCTTCTCTGGCTCCGGTGCGCGGCCGGCGCGCAATACCGCCGAAGTCACGCTTTTCCTCGACAATACCGACCGCACGGCGCCTTCCGCCTTCAACGACGCCGATGAACTGCAGGTGTCGCGCCGCATCGAGCGCGAGGCGGGCTCGCTCTACCGCATCAACGGCAAGGAAGCGCGCGCCAAGGACGTGCAGCTTCTGTTCGCCGACCAGTCGACCGGCGCCCGGTCGCCCTCCATGGTCGGCCAGGGCCGCATCGGCGAGCTGATCCAGGCAAAGCCACAGGCGCGCCGCGCGCTGCTTGAAGAAGCCGCCGGCATCTCCGGCCTGCACACGCGCCGGCATGAGGCCGAGCTTCGGCTCAAGGCGGCCGAGCAGAACCTCGAGCGGCTGGACGACGTCGTCGGCGAGCTGGAAGGCCAGATCGAGAGTCTGAAGCGCCAGGCCCGCCAGGCGTCGCGTTTCAAGAACCTGTCGGCTGACATCCGCAAGGCCGAAGCGACGCTGCTGCATCTGCGCTGGACGCTGGCAAAAACCCAGGAAGGGGAGGCGCGTTCCGCGCTTGCCGTCGCCACCACGCTGGTCGGCGACCGCGCCGCGGCCCAGATGGCGGCGGCCAGGGAGCAGGGCATCGCCGCGCACCGGCTGCCGGACCTGCGCGACGCCGAAGCCGCCGCTGCTGCCGCCTTTCAGCGCCTGTCGATCGCCAAGACCCAGATCGAGGAAGAGGCTGGCCGCATCCGCGCCCGCCAGACCGAGCTCGAACGCCGTCTGCAGCAGCTCGACGCCGACATCGCCCGCGAGGAGCGGATGGTGCGCGACAATGCCGACATCCTGGAGCGCCTGCGCACCGAGGAAGCCGGGCTCAATTCGGAAAACGCCGGTGCCGCCGAGCGCGAGGCGACCACGCGCGCCGCCTTCGAGCAGGCCGGCGCGACGCTCTCGCAGAGCGAAGCAAAACTTGCCGCGCTGACCGCCGAGCGCGCCGAGGCGGCCGCCTCGCGCCACCAGATCGAGCGCTCGCTGCGCGAGACTGCCGAGCGCCGTGATCGCTTCGCCCGCCAGCTCGCTGAGGTCGACCGCGAGCTTTCCGACATCGTCGCGCGCATTTCCGGCCTGCCGGATCCTGCCGAGAAGCGGCTGTTGGTCGAGGATGCGCTGGCCCGGCTGGAGGAGAGCGAGGCCGGCGCCATTGCCGCCGAGCAGGCCGTCGCCGAGGCCCGCACTGCTGAAAGCGCCGCAAGGCCTCCGCTGCAGGATGCAAGGGCCGAACTGGCGCGCATCGAGACGGAAGCGCGCACGCTGGCGAAGATCCTCAATGCCACCAGCGGGGGCGATCTTTTCCCTTCGGTGCTGGAGCAGATCAGTGTCGAGCGCGGCTACGAAACCGCACTTGGCGCGGCCCTTGGCGAGGACCTCGACGTTCCGCTCGACCGCAGCGCTCCGGTACATTGGGGCGAAAGCTCGGTCCAGCCCGGCGATGCGTCGCTGCCCGAAGGTGTGAAGAGCCTGGCCAGCGTCGTTCGCGCGCCGGCGCAGCTTGCCCGCCGCCTCGCGCAGATCGGCATCGTCGACGCCGTCGACGGCCGCCGGTTGCAGGCGCTTCTGGCCCCCGGCCAGCGGCTGGTCAGCCGCGATGGCGCGCTCTGGCGCTGGGACGGCTTGACCGCGAGCGCCGACGCTCCGACCGCCGCCGCGCTGCGGCTGGCGCAGAAGAACCGCCTGGCGGAACTCGATGCCGAAGCCGTGCAGGCGACGCTTGTCGTACGCGAGGCCGAGGAGGCGTTGACGCATGCCGAGCAGGCGATGCGCCAGGCAAGCGATGCCGAGCGCAATGCGCGCCAGGCCGGCCGCGACGCCCAGCATGCGCTGGATGCGGCCCGCAACGCGCTGGCCGAGGCCGAGAAGGCCGGCGGCGAGCTGTTGAGCCGGCGCGCCGCGCTTGAAGAGGCACGCGCTCGCATTGTTGACAGCCATGAGGAGACGCAGGCCGCTTTCCTCGAAGCCGAGGCGATGTTGCAGGACGCGCCCGATCTTGGCGACCTGCAATTGCAGCTCGAACAGGCCTCCGCCAACGTCTCGCGCGACCGCGCCACGCTCGCCGATGCGCGCGCCGTGCATGAAGGGCTGCGGCGCGAGGCCGAGGCGCGCATGCGCCGGCTGGACGCCATCGGCGCCGAGCGCAAGAACTGGCTGGAGCGCGCCGAAAACGCCTCGACGCAAATCGCGGCCCTTGGCGAGCGCAAGGCCGAAGCCGAGGCCGAGCGCGAAAGGCTGGCCGGCGCGCCGGACGAGATCGACGCCAAGCGCCGCGCCCTGCTGACGCAGCTGTCCGAGGCCGAAGCTTTGCGCCAGGCGGCGAGCGACCGCCTGCAGGAGGCGGAGAACAAGCAGGCCGAGCTCGACAAGGCGGCGACCGCCGCCATCCAGTCGCTCGCCGAATCGCGCGAAACCCGCGTCCGCGCCGAGGAGCGGCTCACCGCGGCGGATGAGCGCCGCGCCGAGGTCGAGGCGCGCATCCAGGAAGCACTCAACACGCCGCCGCATCTGGTCATCAAGCATACCGGCCTCGAAGCCGACGACCCGATGCCCGACATGGCCGAGATCGAACGCCAGCTCGACCGGCTGAAGATCGAGCGCGAGCGCCTCGGCGCCGTCAACCTGCGCGCCGAGGAAGAGCAGAAGGAATTATCGGAGCGGCTGGAGACCATCGTTTCCGAGCGCGAGGACATCATCGAGGCGATCAGAAAACTGCGCCAGGCGATCCAGAGCCTCAACCGCGAGGGCCGCGAGCGGCTGCTGTCGGCCTTCGAGGTGGTCAATGGCCATTTCCAGCGGCTGTTCTCGCATCTGTTCGGCGGCGGCACGGCCGAGCTGCAGTTGATCGAGTCCGAGGATCCGCTGGAGGCGGGGCTGGAAATCCTCGCCCGTCCGCCTGGCAAGAAGCCGCAGACCATGACGTTGCTTTCCGGCGGCGAGCAGGCGCTGACGGCGATGTCGCTGATCTTCGCCGTGTTCCTCACCAACCCCGCGCCGATCTGCGTGCTCGACGAGGTCGACGCGCCTCTCGACGACCACAATGTCGAGCGCTTCTGCAATTTGATGGACGAGATGTCGAAGACCACCGAAACCCGCTTCGTCATCATCACCCACAACCCCATCACCATGGCGCGCATGGACCGGCTGTTCGGTGTCACCATGGCCGAGCAAGGCGTCAGCCAGCTGGTCTCGGTCGACCTGCAAGCGGCCGAGGCGATGCGCGAGGCGAGCTGAGCTCGCCTTTCTCGCGTTCAACGACCAATCCTAGTTCTCCGGCGCCGTCGCCGGCGCCGTATAGCGGCGGCGCACGGCGTCGATCACCAGCTTGCGGCTCTCGTCGGCCGACAACGCCTTGTTCTTCTCCGCGTCTGCCGTTTCGTTGGCGAGTTCCTTGTCCCTGATCTGCTGGCGGAACCATTTGGAATAATCGCCGGCGCGCAAATGGTATTCCCATGTCTTGTCGTCGATACCTTCCGCCATCTGGGCGAAGATGATGAGATTGTGAGCTCGCAGATTCATCGCCTTCTTCGGCCCGGTGAAATAGAAGCTGCCCGCCTCGTCGAGCTCGCCTTCGGCATATTTGCGGCTGTGCCGCTTCAGCGACTGGTCGGGCTCGACCGCCTTGACCGTGAACGGCTTCTTGCCGTCATGCGGCCGCCAGAACAGCACGCGGTCGCCCTTGGGCAGAGGAATGTCCTTCGGCGCCTTGAGCCCGGTTTCCTTGCAGAAGGTCCTGATCACGTCCTTTGCGTTGGGCCCGAGTGCGATCACTGCCGTCACCAGCCGCAACGCATCGGTGGAGATTGCTTCGGGGTGGACGGTGATCAGCACGGTGCCAGGCAGCTCGATCGAAAGCACCGCGCGCGTATCTCCGCGTCGCTTGGGCATCAAATGATGCGCCTCGTCGATGATCAGCCAGTGCGGCCTTGCCGTGCGATAGCGGACATTGCCGAGGCCGGGCAGCAATTCGGCGAAGAAATCGGGACGCTCATCGACCTTCAGCGCCAGGCCGTTGACCACGACATTGTTCTGCGGTTTCTCGATCAATTCCAGCAATTGTTCCTTGTTCGGCGCGGTCGAGCCGTTGCCGAGCGGCACCGCGCCTTTCAGTCCGTCATAGTCGCCCTCGGGGTCGAAAATGCAGAATTGCAGACCTTTTTCGACCAGCCGCTCGGTGAGCGCCGTGGCCAAGGTCGATTTGCCGATGCCCGAGCTGCCGGCGATCAGCACTGTTTCCATCGGCGACAAGTAGATGTCCTTGCCGCGTGAGGTCCCGAGCAGCACGCCGCGCGAGCGCTTTTTGGCCAGCGGATAATCGCGCTTGGTCAGCTTGCGGATCAGTTCCTCGACGCCTTTGCCGCGCGGCGCCTTGGTGACGAGGTCGGCGGTTTCCTTGACCGCGGGCAGCGCGTTGGCCACCGCGACGCTGCAGCCCGAGGCCCTGAGGAAAGCGTGGTCGTTCTCGGCGTCGCCGACGGCCACGACATTATGCGGCGACAGCTTCAGGTCCTCGAGCGCAGCCGCCAGTCCGGTTGCCTTGTTGATGCCCGAGGGCAGGATCATCACCGCGCCCTTGTTGAAGATGATCTCCAGCTCCAGCCCGAGCTTCTTGATGACGTCGAGCACTGTCACCTGGTGCGGCTCCCAGGTGGCGACGATCGAGCGGCCAACCGACAGCGGCTTCACGCCGCGCTTCTTGAGCCCGTCGATGAGATCGACGGAAGGCGAGGGCGAGATCGTGCGCTCTTCCTCGCTGGCCGGCGTGTAGATCAGCGCGCCGTTTTCGGCGACGACCTTGTCGAACAGGAAAAGTTCGGGAAAAACCTCCTTGAGGTCGGGCAGTTCGCGGCCGGTGACCAGGATGAGCTTGCGCCCCGATTTCTTCAGCTTTTCCAGCGCCGAGATCGTGCTGGCCGTGACCAGGCCATCATGCGCCAGCGTGCCGTCATAGTCGGTGGCCAATGCCATGAAATACATCGGTTTAACCTCTCCGCCGGCTGTTTTTCGCGCCCGCCGGCAGTATCCGGCTCGGCGGACAACAACGCCTGGAGGCGGAAAAGGTTTAGGTCGAGCACTGGATTTCTCGGGCCGGCGCTAGGCCGTCGCGCATCGCAGCGACTCGCCCACGCGAACGAAACGATCGGCCACGAAGAGCTCTACCGCCCACTTGCCGCGCGTCGACGCCTTCGTTACTGCGATCTGATGGCGACGCACAAACTTACCAACACCACTTGGCACAATGTCCTCGGTACGATCGCGCCAGCGCTCACAATTGCATCCGGCGATGTCGTGACGACGGAAACGCTCGACGCTCACGGCTTCGACAAGAACGGTGTGCAGCGGTCACGAGGGCCGAACCCTATGAACGGCCCGGTCTTCGTGACAGGAGCCGCACCTGGCGATGCGCTGCGTGTGGAGATCCTGCGCATGGACCCGATCCGCTCTTCCGGCTGGACGATCTCGTCACTGGCTGCAAACGTTGTCGATCCGGAGGCTGCTCGTGGGCTGCCTGCCAGGGACAAAGTCACTTGGCAGATCGACCTGGAAGCGCGAACTGTGGTGTTGCAGGAGCCGCCGCCAGGCCTCGAGCACTTCATTTTGCCGGTCGAGCCGATGATCGGCTGCTTCGGCGTGGCGCCATCGATGGGCCAGGCTTTCTCCACCGCGACCAGTGCAGAAAATGGCGGGAACATGGATTACCGCGGGTTTCGGCCCGGCGTGACCGTTTGGTTCCCCGTTGCAATAGAGGGTGCGCTCTTCTTCGCGGGTGATTGTCATGCGGCGCAGGGCGATGGGGAGATCGTTGGCACCGGGATCGAAACCTGCTTTGAGGTTGAGCTTCGCTTGACCGTGGAAAAAAACAGACGGTTGACATGGCCTCGCGGCGAGAACGAGACCCACATTTTCTCTGTTGGCAACGCACGCCCGCTTGATCAGGCCCTCCAGCACGCGACCACGGATATGTTCAACTGGCTGACCAGTGATTATGGCCTGTCCGCCGCTGCCGCATCGCATCTGATGGGACAGGTTGTCCGGTATCACGTCGGAAACGTTTTTGACCCTGCCTATACGATGGTTTGCCTGATCGAAAAGCGATGGCTTCCGGCCTCCACCGGCTGACGGAAGCAATTCCAGGAAAGTGTGAGCGGTTTTCCGTTCGGAATTGCGTCAAAACAAAGAGGTAGGGCGGTTCGCTGTTTCCGTGAAACCGTGAAACGCACGAGTGCAAGCCACGGCGCCAACAACCATACCATCCGTTTTGACTGGCCGATTGCCTTTCCCGAGAGATGGGTGACAGTTCATTCCGGATAGATGGGTTACACTTTCGGCCCTTTGCGAGGAGAGCAAG
>NZ_VFTM01000037.1:0-62487 GCF_006439555.1 Mesorhizobium sp. B3-1-6
GCCAACTTCATGGGCTTCGTCAAACTCGCCGCTATCGCCATCTGGCTCAAATAGTTAAATCGTCACCACCGCCTAGTTCACGCCCTTCGGCACATTCTCCGGCGGCACCTCGGTCTCCACCACCTTCTGGCGATGGAAGATGAACAGGCCGGCGAGCACGACGATGACCGCGCCGACCAGGATACGCGGCCCCGGGACATCGCCGAAGAACACGAGGCCGAAGACCACAGCCCACAGGAGCAGGGTGTAGTGCAGTGGCGCCAGCGTCGAGGCCGGCGCCAGCTTCAGCGCCCTTGTGATCATCAGATGCGCGGCGCAAGAGACGACGCCGAGCAACAGCATGGCCCCGAAATCGAGCGCCGACGGCGTGCGCCAGGCGCCGATGGTGAGCAGGCCGCCGACAATCAGCGTGCCGATGGTCTGCCAGGTAACCAAAGTCGTGTCGCTGGTGCCGCGCAGGAGACGGCCGAGGATGATGGCGAAGCCGAAGGCGATGCTGCCCACGAGCGCGAAGGCCGAAGACAGCGAGAAGGCCGCCGAGGACGGCTTCAGGATGATCAGCACGCCGCAGAAGCCGACCAGGATCGCCAGCCAGCGGCGCCAACCGACCTTTTCGCCGAGCAACAGATGCGACAGCGCCGCGACGTAGATCGGCCCGGCCATGTAGAAGCTCATCACGTCGGCCAGCGGCAGGTAGACGACCGCGGCATAGAACAGCCCGGTATCGGTTGTGGTGGCCACGACACGCAGGAACTGCAAAACCGGCCGGTCCATGTGAAACAGCCTGGCCGTGCCCTGGTTGGCGATCATCGGACCCAGCACGATGAAGGCGCCGATCGAGCGGATGAGCACCACCTGTCCGACGGAGAAGCTCGCGACCAGCCATTTGCCCATCGCGTCGTTCAGCGCGAACATGAAGTCGCCGGCCAGCATCAAGAGGATGCCGGCGAGCAACATGTTCCTGATCGTGAAATTGCGCGCAAGGGACAGGGCCATGCCGGCTCCCTAGCCGCAAGCAGCCGGTTTGACGAGGGAAATCCGGGGAAATCGGTAAGACCAGCGGCGGAAATCGGCTAGCCGGCCTTGTGCCGCCTGTTCACTTGCCTCGGCCGGCCGGCGATCGACAGCCTGGTCTCCTGCCTGGTCCGCACGGCCACGACCTTGCCCCTGGCAATGACGCAGAGGCGCTCGGGGCGCAGGCGAACGGCTTCGATCGCATTGCCGGCATCGAGCACGACGAGGCTGGCCCGCTTGCCGACCGCGAGACCCAGATGGTCCAGTCCCATGACGGCGGCGTTGACGTTGGTCACCATGTCGAAGCAGCGCGCCATGTCGGCCGGGCTCGACATCTGCGCGACATGCAGGCCCATGAAGGCGACGTCGAGCATGTCGGCAGTGCCTAGCGAATACCAGGGGTCGAGCACGCAATCCTGGCCCCAGCCGACGCGGATGCCGAGCGCCTGCATCTCCTTGACCCGGGTCAGGCCGCGCCGCTTCGGGAAGGTGTCGTGGCGCCCCTGCAGCATGATGTTGATCAGCGGATTGGGGATTGCCGACACGCCGGCCTCGGCGATGAGCGGCAAAAGCTTCGAGACGTAGTAATTGTCCATCGAATGCATGGAGGTGAGGTGCGAGCCGGCCACCCTGCCCTGCAACCCGAGGCGCTGCGTTTCATAGGCCAGTT
Source organism: Mesorhizobium sp. B3-1-6 (assembly GCF_006439555.1). Taxonomy (NCBI): domain Bacteria; kingdom Pseudomonadati; phylum Pseudomonadota; class Alphaproteobacteria; order Hyphomicrobiales; family Phyllobacteriaceae; genus Mesorhizobium; species Mesorhizobium sp. B3-1-6. The sequence goes on from NZ_VFTM01000037.1 coordinate 1,685, forward strand.
GCTCGATATGGCGCGACAGCGGATCATCGGTCTCGTCGCAATGCATGTCGACCATCAGGCCGCGTTTGGCCGCGATCTCGCAAAGCTCCGTGACCGAGCGCGTGCCATCCGCCATGCTGCGCTCGAAATGCGGGATGCCGCCGACGATATCGACGCCCTTGTCGAGCGCGCGGATGGTGTTCTTCAGCGCCGTCGGGGAGCGATAGAGGCCATCCTGCGGAAACGCGACCAGTTGCAGGTCGATATAGGGTGCGACGGTTTTCTTGACATCGAGCAGCGCTTCCACCGCGAGCAACCGGTCGTCGCACACGTCGACATGGCTGCGGATGGCGAGCAGGCCCATCGACACCGCCCAGTCGCAATAGGCGAGCGCGCGCTCGCGCACCGCTTCATGCGTCAGAAGCGGCTTCAACTCGCCCCAGAGCGCAATGCCTTCGAGCAGCGTTCCGGAAGCGTTGATGCGCGGGATGCCGTAGGACAGCGTCGCATCCATATGGAAATGCGGATCGACGAAGGGCGGCGAGACCAGATTGCCGCGGGCGTCGATCTCGCTCGGCGCGGAGCCCGGCAGTTTCTGCTCGACCGCCCGAATGGTTTCGCCGGCAATGCCGATATCGGCAATCCTGCCGTCCGGCAGCGTGCCGCCGCGCACGATGAGGTCGAAATCCATCTGTCGTCACCCTTTTCAAGAATCGGCAATCATCGTGGCCGAAAAGACAGCCCGGCGCAGCCTTTTCTTTCCCCGGGAGCCGAAAGGTTCCATCGCGCCGCAACTCGCTCTATAAGCCGCCTCTCGCCCTCGTGGCGAATCCGAAATTCTCGCAGCCAGACACAGGATCGGCCGTTGTTTCGCTTCTTCCGTTCCACGGAAAACCAGCGCCTCATCGCAAGACTGGTGAGGGAATCCTTCCACGAGCATAAATTCGGCTATGGCGCGGCCATAGTGTCGATGCTGGTGGTGGCCGCCATGACCGGTGCCAGCGCCTGGATCCTGCGCGAGATCACCAACGAATTCGTCGTCTTCAAGAGGCTCGACCGTGTCAACATGATAGCGGCGAGCGTCGCGGGGATCTTCCTGCTCAAGGGCTTCGCAACGTTCGTGCAGGCCTATTGCATGAGCCGTGTCGGCAACGCCATCATCGCCGACCGTCAACGCAAAATCTACGATCGCATCCTGGCGCAAGGCATCGAATTCTACCATTCGACCTCGTCGGCCGACCTGATCGCCCGCATGACCAACAACGCTCAGGCCGCGCGCAGCGTGCTCGACCTCGTCGTCACCTCCTATGTGCGCGACCTGGTGACATTGATCGTGCTGGTCGCGGTCATGGTTTGGCAACAGCCGTGGCTGTCGCTGATCTGCTTTGCCGTCGGGCCGGTGGCGATCTATGGCGTCAACCGCATCCTGAAACGCGTGCGCAAGATCGCGTCCATGGAATTCATGTCGCTTGGCCAGATCGTGCATGTGATGCAGGAGACGGCGATCGGCGTGCGCGTCGTCAAATCCTTCAACCTCGAAGGCGCGATGCGCAAACGCATGTACAAGGCCGTCTCCGATGTCGAGAACCGCGCCAACAACATCGCAACACTGGAGGCCGCCACCAGTCCGGTGATGGAAACGCTTGCCGGCCTGGCGATCGCCGGGGCGGTCTTCGTCAGCGGCTTCCTGGTGCTGCAGGGCGGGCAAATGCCGGGCAACATCATGGCCTTCATCGCGTCGCTGCTCCTGGCCTATGAGCCGGCAAAGCGCCTGGCCCGCGTTCGCATCTCGCTCGAGACCGGCATCGTCGGCGTGCGCATGATGTTCCAGCTCGCCGACCGGCCGCTGACGCTCGCCGAGAAACCCGGCGCCACTCCGCTGCAACCCGGCCCGGGCGAAATCCGGTTCGACAATGTCAGCTTCGCCTATCCGGAAAGCCCGCCGGTGTTCGAAGGTTTTGACCTGACGCTCGAGGCCGGCAAGATGACGGCGCTGGTCGGGCCATCCGGCAGCGGCAAGTCGACGATCCTCAACCTGATCATGCGCATGTACGACCCGCAGACCGGCAAGGTAATGTTCGACGGCCAGGACATCTCGTTCGCGACGCTCGATTCGCTCAGGCAGAAGATCGCCTATGTCAGCCAGGACACGTTCCTGTTCGCCGGCACCGTCATGCACAATATTCGTCTCGGCCGCGAGGGCGCGACCGACGAAGAGGTGATCGCCGCCGCCAAGGCCGCCAATGCGCACGAATTCATCAGCGCCATGACCAAGGGCTACGACACGGAGGTCGGCGAGAACGGTTCGCTCTTGTCCGGCGGCCAGCGCCAGCGCATCTCGATCGCGCGCGCCATGCTGCGCAACGCCGAGATCCTGCTGCTCGACGAGGCGACCAGTGCGCTCGACGCCGAGTCGGAAGCGCTGTTCCGCGACGCGCTGCAGCAGCTCACCGTCGGGCGCACGACCATCGTGATCGCGCATCGGCTTTCCACCGTGCACCAAGCCGACACGATCGTGGTGCTGGAAAAGGGCAAGGTGGTGGAAAGCGGCCCGCACAAGGCCCTGCTCAAGCAGGGCGGGCTCTACCAGAAACTTTATGAATATCAGCTGATGCCGTAGCGCGGCGCCTCTCCTTCTCCCCTTGCCGGAGAAGGAGAAGCGTTCATCACTCCGGCACTTTCCGCACAGCGCCCTTGTCTGCGCTGGTGGCGAAGGCGGCGTAGGCGCGTAGCGCGGTCGTCACCTTGCGCTTGCGCTTTTCGGCCGGCTTCCAGCCATCCGGGCCTTTCGCATTCATCGCCGTGCGGCGCGCTTCAAGCTCGGCGTCGCTGATGGCGAGCCGGATCGTGCGGTTGGGGATGTCGATCTCGATCGTGTCGCCTTCCTGGACCAGCCCGATCGCGCCGCCTTCGGCGGCTTCCGGCGAAACGTGGCCGATCGACAGGCCGGACGTGCCACCGGAGAAGCGGCCGTCGGTGATCAGGGCGCAGGCTTTGCCGAGGCCCTTCGACTTCAGGTAGCTGGTCGGATAGAGCATCTCCTGCATGCCGGGGCCGCCGCGCGGTCCCTCATAGCGGATGACGACGATGTCGCCAGCCTTGATCTCGTTGCCGAGGATCGCCTTGACGGAGGCGTCCTGGCTTTCGAAGACGCGGGCCGGGCCGGTGAATTTCAGGATCGATTCGTCGACGCCGGCGGTCTTCACGATGCAGCCGTCGAGCGCCAGATTGCCCTTCAGCACGGCAAGGCCGCCGTCTTTCGAGAACGGCGTCTTGGCCGAGCGGATGACGCCCTTCTCGCGGTCGGTGTCGAGCTCGTCCCAGCGGCGGTCCTGGCTGAAGGCGACCTGGGTCGGCACGCCGCCGGGAGCGGCCAGGAAGAAGTCGCGGACGTTTTCGGCAGAGGTGCGCGAAATATCCCAATGGTCGAGGGCCTCGCCAAGGGTCGCCGTGTGCACAGTCGGCAGGTCGCGATTGATCAGACCGGCCTCGTCGAGCTGGCCGAGAATGGCCATGATGCCGCCGGCGCGGTGGACGTCCTCCATGTGGACGTCGGACTTGGCTGGCGCGACCTTGCAAAGCACAGGCACCTTGCGCGACAGCCGATCGATGTCCTCCATGGTGAAGTCGACCTCGCCCTCATGGGCGGCGGCGAGGATGTGCAGAACCGTGTTGGTCGAACCACCCATGGCGATATCGAGCGCCATGGCGTTCTCGAAGGCGCCCTTGGAGGCGATGCTGCGCGGCAGTGCCGTTTCGTCGTCCTGCTCGTAGTAGCGCTGGGCGAGATCGACGACGAGATGGCCGGCCTCGACGAACAGGCGCTTGCGGTCGGTATGGGTGGCCAAGGTCGAACCGTTGCCGGGCAGAGACAGGCCCAGCGCCTCGGTCAGGCAGTTCATCGAATTGGCGGTGAACATGCCGGAGCAGGAACCGCAGGTCGGGCAGGCCGACCGCTCGATGACCTTGACGTCCTCGTCGGAGATCTTGTCGTCGGCAGCCGCGACCATGGCGTCGACCAGGTCGAGCGCCTGCGCCTTGCCGGCCAGCACCACCTTGCCGGCCTCCATCGGTCCGCCGGAGACGAAGACGGTCGGGATATTGAGGCGCAGCGAAGCCATCAGCATGCCGGGGGTGATCTTGTCGCAGTTGGAGATGCAGACCATGGCATCGGCGCAATGCGCGTTGACCATGTATTCGACCGAGTCGGCGATCAGCTCGCGCGACGGCAGCGAATAGAGCATGCCGTCGTGACCCATGGCGATGCCGTCATCGACGGCGATGGTGTTGAACTCCTTGGCGACGCCGCCGGCCTTCTCGATCTCGCGCGCGACAAGCTGGCCGAGGTCCTTCAGATGCACGTGGCCCGGCACGAACTGGGTAAAGGAATTGACCACGGCGATGATCGGCTTGCCGAAATCGCTGTCCTTCATGCCGGTTGCGCGCCACAGGCCGCGGGCGCCGGCCATGTTGCGGCCATGGGTGGTGGTGCGGGAACGATAGGCAGGCATCGAACTGTCCTTGCTGGCTGGCCGCGCCGATGCGCGGCGGGCGGCGCTCAAATTTTAGTCGGCAGCGGTTATAGCGATCACGGCCCGGCATGACCACCATTTTGCACTGCGCCAGATTCTTGCGGAAAAACAGCAAGCCGGTGTCGGATCGCGGCCCGCCCGGCCGTCCTTGGGCAGACGGCATGGCACCATTTCTCGCGGCCAGCCGTTTGACGGTAACCGCAAAAGAAGCATTCGGAGGACAAACACATGCAAAAGATCACCACCTGCCTGTGGTTCGACGGCCAGGCCGAAGAGGCGATGAACCATTACATTTCCATCTTCAAAACTCGAAGGTGCTGAGCATCATGCGCTGGCCCAAGGGCCATCGTGACGAGGGCAAGGTGCTGGTGACCACGTTCGAGCTCGACGGGGTGCCGTTCCAGGCACTCAATGGTGGACCGGAATTCAATTTCACCGAAGCCATATCGCAATCGATCGACTGCAAGACGCAGGAAGAGGTCGACCATTTCTGGACCAGGCTCAGCGAAGGTGGCGAGCCCGGACCTTGCGGCTGGCTGAAGGACAAGTTCGGCGTTTCCTGGCAGGTGGTGCCGGAACAGCTGCCGCGCCTGCTCATGGACCCCGACCGTGCCAAGGCCGGCCGCGTCATGGACGCCATGATGAAGATGGGCAAGATCGAGATCGACAAGATCGAAGCGGCGGCAAGGGGATGAGAATTAGTGAGTAGTGAGTAGTGAGTAGTGAGTAGTGAGTAGTGAGTAGTGAGTAGCGATGCCAGCTCTTTCCAATTACCAATCAACTACTTCACTACTCACTACTCACTAGAATCACGCCGCCTTGTCGCGGACCTGGTAGTCCTTGACGGTGGCGAAGCGGATCGCCTTCCAGCGCTCGGCCTCGTAATTCAGTGAGAAGGCGTGCTGGGCCAGAAACACCGGATCGTTGTCGAGATCGCGGGCGATGTCGCCGCGATGCGCTTCGATGAAGCGCTGCACTTCCGCCTTGTCGTCGGCCGAAATCCAGCGGCAGATCGAGAAACGCGACATTTCGAAATCCACGGGAAGCGTGTATTCGATGTTGAGCCGTTCCTTGAGCACGTCGAGCTGCAGCGCGCCGACGACGCCGACGATGGCCGGCGAGCCGTCCTCGGGCGAGAACAGCTGGACGACGCCCTCCTCGGCCATCTGGTGCAGCGCTTCCTTGAGCTTTTTCGCCTTCATGGCGTCGCCGAGCCGCACGCGGCGCAAAATTTCCGGCGCGAAATTGGGCACGCCGCGGAACAGGATCTCCTCGCCTTCGGTCAGCGTGTCGCCGATGCGCAGCGTGCCGTGGTTGGGAATGCCGACGACGTCGCCGGCGTAAGCTTCGTCGGCGGTGACGCGGGTGCGGGCGAAGAAGAATTGCGGCGCCGAGAGTGACATCGGTTTGCCGGTGCGCACAAGCTTGGCCTTCATGCCGCGCTCCAGCGTGCCCGAGCAGACGCGCACGAAGGCGATGCGGTCGCGGTGGTTGGGGTCCATGTTGGCCTGGATCTTGAAGACGAAGGAGGTCATCTTCTCCTCCGTCGCCTCGACCGTGCGGGTATCGGCCTCCTGCGCGCGGGGCGGCGGGCCGTAGGCGCCCAGCGCCTCGATCAGATCGCGGACGCCGTAATTGCGCAGTGCCGAGCCGAAATAGACCGGCGTCAGATGACCTTCGCGGAACGCTTCCACGTCGAGCGGGCGGCAGGCTTCCCGCGCGAGCTCCAGTTCCTCGATGAAGGCTTCGCGCTCATTGTCCGGCAAGAGCCCGGCGACGCGGTTGGAATCCGGGCCATTGACGGGCGTGCGCTCCTTTTCCTCATCACCCCTGCGCACGGCATTGAGCGCCAGGTGATAGGTGCCGGAAAACGTCCTGCCGCGGCCGATCGGCCAGGTGATGGGCGCCGTGTCGAGCGCCAGCTTCTGCTCGATCTCGTCGAGGATCTCGAACGGATCGCGGCTTTCGCGGTCCATCTTGTTGACGAAGGTGATGATCGGGATGTCGCGCAGCCGGCAGACCTCGAACAGCTTCAGCGTGCGCGGCTCGATGCCCTTGGCGGCGTCGATGACCATGACGGCCGAATCCACCGCCGACAGCGTGCGGTAGGTGTCGTCGGCAAAATCCTCGTGGCCGGGCGTGTCGAGCAGGTTGAAGACATTGCCTTCATATTCGAAGGTCATCACCGAGGTGACGACGGAGATGCCGCGCTCGCGCTCGATCTTCATCCAGTCGGACCGCGTCTGGATGCGATCCTTCTTGGCCTTGACCTCGCCGGCAAGCTGGATGGCGCCGCCGAACAGCAGCAGCTTTTCGGTGAGCGTCGTCTTGCCCGCGTCGGGGTGGGCGATGATCGCGAAGGTGCGGCGGCGCGATACGGCCTGTTCGATGTCTTCTGCCAAGTCGTGGAATCCTGTCTGTGGCGCGGGCTTCTAGCAGCGCTTTCCCGGCCTGTCGACGGTTTTGGGCAGAGTGCTGGTCGCGACCCGGGAAGCGCCACGGGAAAAAGAGGTTGGCCCTTCAAATCCACGGACCGTCGCTACCGGCCTTGCTGCCGAACCAGGTACCGACGAGATTTCCGAGCGGTCGATGCCGATGTCGCGCAGCAGGTAGTCCGACAGCTCGTCCAGCAGGGCGCGATCCCTGCGGATGCGGATGATGCGCGCAAGGAAACTTCCGCCGGCATGGCAGATATCAATGGCCACGGCAAAGACGCGCCGGAGCACGGACCGACTGGCCGCACGCTCCTGCACAAGGATAGTCATGATCATCCTCCTTTCGATAAAACGGTGAAGGGAGGGCCACTGGTGGCCCTCCCAAAGGCCTTTTGCCGACAAAAGGTCAGGACCGGTCGTGCTCGCAGCTCACATACGGGTTCCAGTCGGCGAACATGCCGGCCGGATTGTGCCGCCAGTGCCAGACGTGGAGTTCGTAGTAGGGGTCCACCGGGTGGACGCCCACCGTCGTCTTGCGTTGCAGGGTGCGGCCGAGGAATTCAGGCACGCTTTTCCCCTTCCAGTCCTTTTCGAAGACGATGTATTCCATGCCGACGAGCTGCATCGAGCCATCGGCCTCCGGCTCGTAGGTCAGCACGTCCGGCTCGCCGAGCACCAGCTTGCCGTCGCCGGCGCGGGCGGGATGGATGAAATGGACGCCCATCGTGCCGTGCTCGTCATGCGTCGTGCATTCGAACAGCTGCTGGTAGCCGTCCGCCTTGGCGACCTTGATGTCGAGATACTTGGCCGCCATTTCCCGGGACCGGTTGAGTACGGGATCGGGCATGTCATGGGCGACAGCAGTGCTGTAAAACAGCGCCGAGGCGCCGACCGCAAGGACGATTTCCGCAAAGCGCTTCACGATCGATCCCTCCCGGTCAGGCGGTGGCGTAAGCCGTCGTCGGATCGAACAGGCGCTTGACCTCGGTGATCTTCGTCGCCGGGAAGCCGCTCATCTTGGCGTGGCGCTGGATGATCGCTTCGTCCTTGGCGAGATAGACGCAAAAGGTCTTGTCGTCGGCCACGAAGGATTCGACCCACTGGATGTCCGGACCGAGCTCGGCCAGAACGGCGTTCGAGGCCTTGGAGGCGTCGCGAAGCTGCTGGCGCTCGAAGGTGCCGACCTGGGGAATCTCCCGTTCGATGATGTATTTCTGCATTTTGCAATCTCCTTGATCTGGGGTTCAAATGCCCCGGGCGCCCGATCAGGTCGGTGCCGGTGACATGCCGGGGGCCGCTGCGCTAAACTGCGGTTTGGCCCGCCAGGCAGACGGAGAATTATGGAACAGGCGGCCAACAGTCCTTACGCCGCCCTTATCTTATTCTGATCTTTTGCCTATTGCCGTTACAGGGATTGCTGCCGATGGGAATTTATTGCTTCGGCGACTTCGAACTCAATGAAGACTCCCGTGCCCTTCGTCTCGCTGGAAACGAGATCGAGGCGCAGCCCCTCGTCTTCGATTTCATCGCCATTTTGCTGCGGCACCAGGACCGTGCCATGAGCAAGGACGAATTGCTTGAGACGCTGTGGCCCGGCGTGACGGTGACCGAGGCTTCGCTGCAGCGCGTCGCGAGCCTTGCCCGCGGCATCCTTCGCCAGGGCGGTATGGAGACGTCACTGCGCAACCTGCCCCGCTTCGGCTACCGGATTTGCCTCGACCAGGCGACCGCTTCGGAAAGCGGGCCGGCGCGGGCCGATGCGGGCAACGGGACTTCGAGCCCCGGTTCATCAATCCTGTCGGCACGCGCGGCCGTTGCAGTCAGAAAATGGCATGACGCCGCGGCCTCTTTCACGCAAGCGGATGCCGCCGACGAGCTGCTGACGGCCGATCTCGAGGAATGGGCGCTGGCGCTGGAATGCATGGGCCGGCCGGCCGAAGCCATTCCGCTTCTGGCGCGCGCGGTGACGGCTTACGGCGTGGCCGGTGAGCGACTGCGCGCGGCTTCCCCCGCAATCACCCTCGCCAGGATCCATCTCGAGAGAGGCGAGCTTGCTGTCGCCAAGGGCTGGCACAAGCGCGCCGCGCAGTTGATCGATGCCGCTTCCGACAGCAGGGAGCACGGTCTCTGGTGCTGGATGGGGGCGCGCATCATGGGCGCGGAAGCCGAGCCGGAACAGGCGCTTGCGCTGGCTGAGCAGGCCTTCGCGGTCGGCAGGCACCTCGACGATCCGGTGGTGGAGTCGCTCGGCCTTATCTATCGCGGCTTCTTCAAGCTGTGTCTCGGTGAAACCAAAGCCGGGCAGGAGGATCAGGACCTTGCCGCCGCGCTCGGCCTGTCCAGCGATGTCGACCCGGTCGTCGGCGGGATCCTCTACTGCAACATTCTGTGGGCCTGCCGGAATTTCGGCGACTGGTCGCGCGCCAACCAATGGACGCTCGGCTACGAAGATTGGTGCAGGGGACACGGGCTGGAAGACCTTTCGGGCTCGTGCCGGCTGCATCGCGCCGAAGTGCTCGGCGTTCATGGCACATTGAAGGAGGCGGAAGCGCTTGTGCGCGCGGCACTCGACCAGCTCGCACTCGACGCGCCCTGGGCGACCGGCGACGCCTTGCGCGTGCTGGGCGACATTCACCTGGCGGCCGGAGAATTCACGGAATCCGAAACGGCCTACCGCGCATCGCACGCAGCAGGCTGGGATCCGCAGCCCGGACTTGCGCTGCTGCAACTCGAGCAAGGGCAGGCGGAGGCAGCTTTCAGCGCTCTCGAACGTTCCCTGGTGGGCAATGGCTGGCCGACCTTGCAGCGGCGAGGCATGGTCCTCGCCACGCTCGCCAAGGTGGCGGCGCGGACCAATCGGCGCGAGCGGGCGAAAGAGGTGATCGCCGAATTGGAGACCCAGCCGCAGCGCTGGCCGATGGCCTCCATCCAGGCGCTGACCGCGGAAGCCAAAGCGGAGCTTTTCATGCAGGAAGAGCGCCTCGCCGAGGCTGCGCGGGAGCTGCAGATCGCATGCTCGCGCTGGAACGAGATCGGCTCGCCGATCAACGTCGCCGACGCCCGGCTGTCGCTCGCGGCGCTGCTCATCAGGATCGGCGATCGTCCCGGCGCTGAGTTGGAGCTGGGCACTGCGCTGGCGGTTGCGAAGAAAGTCGACTCTTCACGGCTCATGCGGCGCTGCGACGAGCTGAAGGGCCTGATTGCCGGGGCGCAGGCGGTAGCGGTGAGCAGCGTCTAGCTCTCACTTGAGGTCTGCTCGGCGCGGTGGCATGAGAGGGAAATCTCTCTCAAAGGTCCGGCATGAGCAGCGCAAAGCAAGTCATCGTCATCGGCGCCGGCATCATCGGCGCCTCGATCGCCTGGCATCTGACGAAAGCCGGCGCGCGCGTTACGGTCGTCTCGACAAGTGGCGCCGGCGGCGTCGCCACGCCGAATTCCTTTGCCTGGATCAATGCAAGCTGGGGCAATCCGGAAACCTATTTTCGGCTGCGCATCCGCGCCATGGCCGAATGGAAACGGCTGGCGAACGACCTGTCCGGTCTGCCGCTCACCTGGTGCGGCGGCCTGTGCTGGGACCTGCCCGCGGACGAGCTCGAGACGTACGCGGCCGAGCATTCGTCCTGGGGCTATGGCATCGCGCGGGTCGGGCGCGAACAAGCGGCGCGCATCGAGCCCAACCTGGCGGAGCTTCCGCCGTTTGCGCTCTACGTCGCAGAGGAAGGCGTGGCCGAGCCTGTGGCGACCACAAATGTGCTGCTGGCGGACGCCGAACGGCGCGGCGCGCGGATCGTCCCGGGGACTGTCGATGCGCTGGCGCTGTCCAACGGCAAGGTCACGGGCGTCGTCGTATCGGGCGAGAGCATCGCCGCCGACGAGGTGGTGATTGCAGCGGGCGCCGGTGCTCCGGCGATCGCCTCGACGGCGGGCGTGAAGCTGCCGATCGGGACCCCGCCCGGCCTGATCGTGCATTCTCGCCCCTACAAGAAGCTGCTCAACGGGCTGGTGCTGGCCGAGAAACTGCATATGCGCCAGACGGCCGAGGGACGCATCGTCGCCGGCTCTGACTTCGGCGGCGGCGAGCCGGGCGAGAACCCGCAGGCCGACGCGCGCGCGCTTTTCGAGGCGATGAAAGCGATGCTGCGCGGCGCCGACGGGCTGGAACTCGACTTCCACACGATCGGCTACCGTCCGACGCCGGCCGATGGTTTCCCGATCGTCAGCCGCGCCGACGGTGTCGGCGGCCTCTACATCGCCGTCACCCATTCCGGCATCACGCTGGCGCCGGCCGTGGGGCTGTTCGCTGCCCGCGAAATCCTCGACGACGAGCGCGATGCGTTGCTCGCGCCTTACGCTCTGTCGCGCTTCGATCAGTAGCCGGCTGGCGGCGGAAGCCGCCGGCAGAGAGTATGCCGAGACCTCAGCTTGCCAGCGCCAGCGCGGCGGCAGCTGGCGCGAACGGCCGGATGCTGGTGCGGTCGCGGGTCATCGTCACGAAGCTCGATTGCGGAATCTCGTGCCAGGTCCGGCCATCGCGATCGAACGGTTCCGAGGCGATGCAACGACCAACGCCCTTGGCGAAGGCGGCGGTGTAGAGCGTCGGAGCTTGGCCGTCGGTGGCGTAGCGAACGGCGTGAAGCGCCCTTCCGTCACTGAAGGCGGCGGTCAGTTTGAGGACCGGCTCGATGCCGGCGCGGCGCGCAGCCTCGAGCACGCGGCTGGTGGCGCGGGACACCGCGCCTTGCGGATCCTGCGCGAGGCCTTCGTCGAGCATCACGCGGAAAAAGAGTTCGGAATCCGTGGTCCCTTCGAGCTGGTCGAACAGCGCATCCGAGAGCGAATTCTCCAGCACCCGACGGACCCGCTCAAAGCCGCCGATCTGGCCGTTGTGCATGAACGACCAGTGGCCCGAGACGAAGGGGTGGCAGTTCGCGCGGCCGGTGCCGCCGCCCGTCGAGGCGCGCACATGGGCCAGGAACAGGCCGGATTTTATCTGGCGTCCGAGACTGCTGAGATTGGTATCGGACCAGGCCGGCAGGACATCGCGGTAAAGGCCGGGTTCCGGCCGATCGCCATACCAGGCCACGCCGAAGCCGTCGGCATTGGTCGGCGATTTCGCCTCCCGCGCCTGGCGGCTCTGAGCGATCAGGGAATGGGAGGGTGCGGCGATGACGTCTTCCAGGAAGATCGCGTCGCCGAGATAGGCTGCCCACCGGCACATTGTCCTGTGATCCTCTTATCGATGCGTTTTTGAGCGTGCGAATGAATTCGCGGCTCGTCGGGCGCCACAGATGACAGGAGGGAGCTTTGGCGTCCTTACGCCGTGCTTACGTTTTGCTGATCTCTGCCTGAACGCGGCAGCCTGGGATTTGCGTCAGCCGACCAGCGCCAGCTTATTCGCCGCCGGCGCAAACGGGCGGATCCCGGTACCGTCCCTCGTCATGGTGACGAAGCTCGCCGGGGGTATCGCCTGCCACTCGCCACCGTCGCGGTCGAAAGGCTCCGAGACGATGCAATGGCCGTCGCGCTTGGCGAAGGCGCCGGTATAGAGCGTCGGCGCATGGTCGTCGGTGGCATAGCGAACCGCGTACAGCGCCTGGCCATCGGAAAAGGCCGCCGTCAGTTTCAGGGATGGCTCGATGCCGGCCCGGCGCGACGTATCGAGCACGCGGCTGGTCGCCCGCGAGACCGCGCCCTGCGGATCGCCGGACAATCCTTCATCGATCATCAGCAGGAAAAAGAGCTCGGAATCGGTAGTGCCCTCGCGCTGGTCGAAGACCGCGTCGGAAAGTGAATTCTCCAGCGCGCGGCGGATCTTTTCGAAGCCGCCGATCTGGCCGTTATGCATGAACGACCAGCGGCCGGAGATGAAGGGGTGGCAGTTCATGCGGCTGGTGGCGCCGCCGGTCGAGGCGCGGACATGGGCCAGAAACAGGCCGGATTTTATCTGCCGGCACAGGCTCTTCAGATTGGGGTCGGACCAGGCCGGCAGGATGTCGCGATAAAGGCCGGGCTCGGGCCGGTCGCCATACCAGGCGAGCCCGAAGCCGTCGCCATTGGTCGGCGACCTGGCTTCCTGGGCGCAGTGGCTCTGGGCAATCAGCGAGTGGCAGGGCGCGGTGATGATGTCTTCGAGGAAGACCGCTTCACCAAGATAGGCCGCCCACCGGCACATCGCTTTCCACCATCTATCAGGCGCGATCCATCAGAGCCGCCGGCTCCTTGACCGCATGCGAGCCTCTGTTGTGCGTGCGCTCATAGAGCTCGCGAACGATTCGGCTCGCCGTAGTTTCGAACAGAAATGGCAAGAAAGCGTGAACGAGCGCGGCGCCCGCCGCCATCAACAGCCGCGAACAGAACCAGGCGGCGAAGGCCATGTGGCCGAAATAGGTCTCGCCGACCTTCTCCGGGTGAGAGGTGAAGAGCGCCGCAAGCCTGGTCGTCATGGTGAACCCTCCTGCCGGGATGAGCCCCGAATGCTGAGTATCGTGCCACATGGGTTTGGTTCATCGGTCCCAAATTGTCCTTGCTTTTGCCGGCTTCCTGGGACATTCATCCCAACATGTCGGTGGAAATTGATGAGATCGATCGAAGATTGCTGGCCGAGCTGCAACGCGACGGCACGCTGTCGGTCGATCAGCTGTCGGAGCGGGTGGCGCTGTCGCGCAATGCCTGCTGGCGGCGCGTCAAGCGTCTGGAGGAAGATGGCGTCATCACCGGTCGCGTCGCGCTGGTCGATGCCGACAAGCTGGGCCTCGGCCTGTCTGTGTTCATCCTGATCCGCACTTCCAACCACGATCCGGACTGGCTGCAGAAATTCCGCGCGGCGGTGACCGGCTTTCCGGAGATAACCGGCGTCTACCGCATGTCGGGCGATCTCGACTATGTGGTGCGCGCCCGTGTCGCCGACGTGAAAGCCTATGACCGTCTCTACCAGCGGCTGATCGCCAAGGTGGCGCTGTCGGACGTCTCGGCCTCCTTCGTCATGGAGGAGATCAAGGAGACGACCGTGGTGCCGGTGGAACTACGCTGACGGCCCTGGAACCGGAGGCGAAAGAAAGCCGTTGATAGGCCCTACGTCAGAGTTGACCGAATCGGCTTTCGCGCCGATAGGAGTGTGCTCATGCGCACCGCTGTTTATCCTACCTCCGTCATCGGCCCCACCGTCGGTTTCGTCAGGCTTCCGCATGGTGAAGACTTGCCTCTGCCGGCCTATGAGAGCGCGGGTGCCGCCGGCATGGATTTGCGCGCGGCGGTGCCGGAAGACCGGCCGCTGCTCATCCTGCCTGGAAAGCGAGCCCTGGTGCCGACCGGCCTGATCCTGGAAATCCCCGAGGGCATGGAAGGCCAGGTGCGGCCACGTTCCGGCCTTGCCTTCAAGCATGGGCTCACCGTGCTCAACTCGCCCGGCACCGTCGACAGCGACTATCGCGGTGAGGTTAAGGTGCTGCTGGTCAATCTCGGCGACGAGGATTTTTCAGTGACGCGCGGCCTGCGCATCGCCCAGATCGTCTTCGCCGCCGTGACCCAGGTTGCGGTCGAGGAGCGCGCGCTGGCCGGCGGCACGACGCGGGGCGCAGGCGGTTTCGGGTCGACCGGCACCGCTTGAATGGCAATCCCTAAACTTGTTATTTTCGACTGTGACGGGGTCTTGGTCGACACCGAAAACCTTGCCAACAGGCGCCTTGCCGAATGGCTGACCGCCGCCGGTTTTACGACGACATTCGAATATTGCCGCAAGAACTTCTCCGGCCGCAGCATGGCCTCGGTGCAGAAGGAGATCGAAGAGACGACCGAGGTCAGGCTCGGCTCCGACTTCGTCGATCGCTGGAATGCCGGCCTGCCGGACCTTTTCTCGCATGGCGTCGAGGCGATCCCCTATGTGCGCGACTTCATCGAGACGGTGCGCAAGGCCGGCATTGCCTATTGCGTCGCCTCCTCGGCGCGGGTCTTCAAGATGCACATCACGCTTGGGCAGACCGGGCTTTTGCCGCTGTTCGAGCATGCCATGTTCTCCTCGACCATGGTCGGGCGCGGCAAGCCGTTCCCGGACCTCTTCCTGCATGCCGCAAAGACGATGGGCTTCGCGCCGGCCGACAGCATCGTCATCGAGGACAGCGTCGCCGGTACTCAGGCCGGCATCGCCGCCGGCATGCGGGTGTTCTCCTACCACGCCGATCCGTTCTCCGATCGCGACGGCCTGGCGGCGGCCGGCGGCATATTGTTCGACGACATGCGGGAGTTGGCCGGACTCGTGCCCATACGCTGATCGGACCCGGCTGCGCACCGCAAAACGCCGTGCTAGCGTGAGCGCATCCGAGGGGGCGCGGTCCATGATTTCCAAACTATGCCGTTTCATGCTTGCATGCCTGCTGCTGCAGTGCCTGTGGACGGCCGCGGCGGCCCAGGCCGTCAGCTTTCCGGAGCTGAGCAGCGCCGTTCCCGGACATCGGGACGTTACCTATTTCGACCTCGCCGAAATGATCGTGCCCGATCTCAAGGCCGGCGACGACGGTTTCTACAAGGGCAGCGCGCCGATCGAGATGCGCGACATCCTCGGCGGCGACGAGGGCGGCTCGCCGCCCGAGACCATCAGCCTTTCCAATGCCGCCGTGCTCGCCGTCAAGGCAGGCGGCAAGGACCGGCTGGCGATGCTTTTCGACCTCGGCCAGGCGCAGGACAGCGCCGAAGGGTTTGCCGCGCTGGCGCTTTACGACATCACGGGCAAGCCGAAGCTGCTCGACGCCGTCAATGTCGGAACCGACCAAGGCACCTATTTTCGCGATCCGGGCAAGCTCGCGATCAGCCCGGATGACGACGCGCTCATAACCATGAGCACGCATTTCAATTCGAACCAGGGCTATGTCGGCACGATCCTGATCCTGGTCCGCGACGGCCGCTTCGAGCCTATCGACCAGATCAACACGTTCGACGAGAATGTCTGCGCCTATAAGCGCACGCAGGACCTGTCCTTCCAGACGCATGCTGGCGACAAACCCTATTCGGCGATCAAGGTGACGGTGACCGACGCCACCAAGCCGAGCGGCGAAAGCTGCGAGGAACCCGCGCCCAAGGCCGTCTCGCACGATATTTCCGTCACTTATCGCTGGGATGCCAAGGCGTCGCGCTACGTCAAGGATTCTGGCGCCTTCGAGAAATTGTCAGCAGAAAACGCCGAGCGCTTCTGAGCCAGACGCATTCGTTTGCCCGGTTCGAGCGACCGCGATAAATTCCCCCTACGACCCCCAATCGAGGACCCGCCATGGACAAGGGCAAGATTTTTCGCGATCTGCATGCCTCCACCTTCGTCATACCCAACCCCTGGGATATCGGCACGACCAAGCTTCTCGCTTCGTTCGGTTTCAAGGCGCTGGCGACGACCAGCGCCGGCTTTGCCTTCTCGCGCGGCCTGCCGGACGGCGCCGTGACGTTCGACGCCATGATCCACCATTGCCGCGAGGTGACTGCGGCGACAGACCTGCCGGTTTCGGCCGATCTGGAGCGCGGCAAGGGCGACAGCCCCGAGCAGGCGGCCGAAACCATCTTCGCGGCCGAAGCCGCGGGCCTCGCCGGCTGCTCGATCGAGGACCACACCGGCGACGCCGCCAATCCGATCTACGATTTCGCGCTGGCGACCGAACGCGTCGCGGCGGCTGTCGAGGCTGCCCGCGCGCTCAAGCACGATTTCGTCTTCACCGCGCGGGCCGAGAATTTCCTGTGGGGCAAGAGCGATCTCGACGATACCATCAAGCGGCTGCAGGCTTTCGAGAAAGCCGGCGCCGACGTGCTCTACGCGCCGGGCATTAGCGACGTCGGGATGGTGCGCACGATCTGCTCGTCGGTGAGCCGGCCGGTCAATGTGATGGCCCGGCCAGGCTTCACCATCGCCGACCTTGCCATGGGCGGCGTCAAGCGCATCTCGCTCGGACCATGGCTGACCAATTTCGCCTATGGCATGCTGGAGACGGCGGCCCGCGAGATCCAGCAGGACGGCACCTTCGGCTTCACCCGGGCGGCGATGCCGTTCGGCAAGCTGCAGGCGCTGTTCCGGGAGGGCAAGGAGCAGGGCTAGACCGGCTCCCGCGCCGAAACCGCCTTGTGCAGATGCACCATCATGGCGGCCGCGAAAAGCGGCGTCAGAAGGTTGAGCAGCGGCACCGCCAGGAACAGGGCGATGACCAGTCCGGCGAGGAACACAGTGCCGGCATATTTGCGGCGCAGCGCCTTGGCCTCGGGTTCGGGACGAAAACGCATGGCGGCAAACTCGAAGAATTCGCGGCCGAGCAGATAGCCGTTGACGATGAAGAAGGCGGCAATGTTGATGCCCGGCACCAGAAGCAAGAGCAGCGCGACGATGTTGCCGAGGACCACCACGCCGAAGAATTTGATCGCCAGCACGAGCGAATGCAGCGCGGGCACGGGCCTGCCGGGCGGATCGTTGGGATAGTCGGTACGCTCGACCACCTCGGCGACATCGTCGAGGAAGAGGCCGGCGACGATCGCCGTGACCGGCGCGATGAGCAAGGCCAAGCCCACAGCCAGAACGATGCCGGCGATGATGCCGCCCAGCCATCCGGCCCAGGACGGCAGACCTGGCAGCAGCGCTTGCAGCCAGGGCCAGGCCAGCCATTCGAGCAGGCTGTCGAGGCCGAGCCAGAGCGCCACCAAAGCGAGCAGCGTCAGCCCCAGCGTCTTCAGGAAGACGGAGCGGAATTCAGGCGAGAACAGCCGGCTGGCGGCGGCGCGGGCGGCGTCTAGGATCACGGCAGGTCCGGGCCCTCATCGAGAAACGACGCGTCGCAGATAGGCCGGCTCGATCCCTGGCGCAACCAAAGCGCGTCGCGTCGACGCGCTTTGGGTTTTGTCTCGAAGCGTCTCGCTTGGCCCAAAACCGCTTCACACTTTTGGGCGACATGCATTATCGCGCGAGCCTGGCCTGCCTGGCCGGAATCGTCATTGCCGCGACGCCTGCAACGACGAAGGCCATGCCGACCCAGGCCGCTGGTCCGAGGCTTTCGCCGAGGACGATGGCGCCGATGCCGACGCCGATCGGCACGCGCAGATAGGCCTGGGAGGTGGTGCCGACCGAGCCCAGCGTGTGGATCAGCCGGAAATAGATGACGAAGGCCAGCGCCGTTGAAAAGACCGACAGTCCAAGCAGGGCCAGGATCGACGCGGCCGAAGGCGCGAGCGTCCAGGGCCGGTCGACGATCAGGCTGAGCGGCACGAGCATCACGGCGCCGCAAAGCATCGAACCCGCGGCGGGTATCATCGGATCGAGGCCCTTGAAGCCGCGGCCGAAAATCGCCGCCCCGGCATAGGAGATCGTCGCAATGACAATTGCAAGCTGTGCCCACAGTTCATGGCCAAGTCCGCCAAGCGCCTCCGTGCCGATGATGAGACAGATGCCGACGATGCCGGCGCCGACACCGACCAGCTTGCGCGCCGTGACGGGCTCATGGCGCGTGACCAATGCCGTCAGCAGGAAGGTGAAGATCGGCGACGTCGAATTGAGGATGGTGGCAAGGCCGGCATCGACCGAGCGCTCGGCGGCGGCGATCAGCGTGAACGGCACGACGCTGTTGAGGCAGGCCTGGAAGGCGAACCGGCGCCATGTCGGCGCGTCGGCGGGCATGGCGAGGCCGCGCCAGCGGATGATGGCGAAGAGAATAGCCCCGGCGATCAGCGTCCGGGCGGCGATGAAGGTCACGGGCGGGATCGTCTCGACGCCGATCTTGATGAAGGTATACGAAGCGCCCCACAGCACTGCCAAGACGCCGAGCAGCGCCAGGTCGGTGGACATTTCGGTCTTCTCGGACATTCGTGGTTCGCGCCCTTCAGCTTGTCGCCGGAACGATCCGCTTCTAACCCGCGACGCCGCGGAAATGTTTAGATCGCGGTGAAACCATAGCTGTCAGGGTCGTGACTGTTGTGGGCCAGTTCGATACGAACGCTGCCGCAGCCGGCGAACAATCGGCTCCGGGGGCGGCGTCACGGAAGGCAATGGCGATTTTCAGGGTAGGCAAAGCGGCGCCAACTCGCTAGACCCGCGCCCGGCCGGCATGCCAGATAGCCGGGCAGTCCTTGGCGGAGATTTTGATGCCGGAATATGACGTGCTTTGCATCGGCAATGCCATTGTCGACATCATCGCGCAATGCGACGAAGCTTTTCTCGAGACCAACGGCATCATCAAGGGGGCGATGAACCTCATCGACGCCAGGCGCGCCGAATTGCTTTACAGCCGCATGGGACCAGCGATCGAAGCTTCCGGCGGCAGCGCCGGCAACACGGCGGCTGGTGTCGCCAGCCTCGGCGGACGGGCAGCCTTCTTCGGCAAGGTGTCGAACGACGCACTGGGCGAAATCTACACGCACGACATCCATGCCCAGGGCGTGGCCTTCGATACCGGGCCGCTCGAGGGCGAACCGCCGACGGCGCGCTCGATGATCTTCGTCACGCCCGACGGCGAGCGTTCGATGAACACCTATCTCGGCGCGTGCGTCGAACTTGGCCCCGAGGATGTCGAGGCCGACAAGGCCTCCGGCTCCAAGGTGACCTATTTCGAAGGCTATCTGTGGGATCCGCCGCGCGCCAAGGAGGCTATCCGCCAGACGGCGAAGCTGGCGCATGCGGCCGGCCGCGAAGTGTCGATGACATTGTCGGATTCCTTCTGCGTCGACCGCTACCGCGACGAATTCCTCGAGCTGATGCGTTCGGGCACCGTCGACATCGTCTTTGCCAACAGCCACGAGATCAAGTCGCTATACCAGACCGCCTCCTTCGAGGAGGCGCTCGCCGCCATCCGCAAGGATTGCAGAATAGCCGCCGTCACCCGTTCTGAAAAAGGCTCGGTGATCGTGCGCGGCGACGAGACCGTCATCATCCAGGCGACGAAGATCAAGGAACTGGTCGACACGACCGGCGCCGGCGATCTCTACGCCGCTGGCTTCCTCTACGGCTACACGACCGGGCGCAGCCTCAAGGATTGCGGCGACCTCGGCTCGCTGGCGGCCGGGCTGGTGATCCAGCAGATCGGCCCGCGCCCGCGCCAGAACCTGCGCCGCGAGGCCGAGCAAGCAGGGCTTCTCTAATCGGCCTACGGATGGGCTTGGTGTGTTCGCTGTAGCCTTCCGTCGAAAATCGTGCCGAAACAAAGAGATAGAGCAGATCATCGCTCCCGCGAAACGATGATCCGCTCTTGAACATCCTGACAAAGCAGTGACGGCTTTCGGTCCCGCAATTGCGTGGGAACAGATGCCGTTGCGTCATCGCCGGCTGCCTCCAAACAGGGCCGGCTGTCGCGGACCTGTCACGTTGGACTTCTAAGATGCAAAATGAGGCGTTCCGCGACTGACATTTCGGCACGCCAAACCAGGGGTGTGAAGATGCAAACCAGCAAGTTGCCGGGCCGCGAGGCCCGTTGCCGTCGCATATTTTATTTTCCGCGATAGAATTTTCAGCAACCGCCGGCGCCTGGGGAGGAGCGCGGGCCGCAAGACAGATTCATGACCAGATTCCAGAACCCGTCCGACGGGATTTCACAAGAGGCATTGGCGGGCCTTATGGCCGAAGCCGTGCGACAGGCGCTGATGCAGCATGGCGTCATGCTGGACGCCGAGGCGCTGACTTCGGCAAGCAAGATCGCCGGCCATGTGGCTGCCGCCCTCCCCTTCCTGCCGCCGGCGCAGCGCCTTGCCATCGGCTCCTTCAAGGGCGAGTGGACCGACCTTGCGTCCGACTTTCTTCGTGTGATGACGGGGAAGGCAACGAGCGACGGCGCGGCCATATCCGACCGCGCCTTCGAGCGCTCGCCGCCGAAGTCGGAGACAGGGAGGCCGACGCCCCAGCCGATCGCCAAGCGAGCCGCGGACCTCCAATCCATGCTGATCGAGGATTGGGCCGGCGAGGTCGCCGGCTCGACCTATCTGGAAGAGAGGCTTCGTATCCCGCGCTCCACGCTGCATCGCTGGCAAAGACGCGGTGAGGTCGTTGCCCTGCGCAAGGGCGGCCGCAAACATGTCTTCCCCTTGGCCCAGTTCATCGACGGCAGGCCGGTCCCGGGGATCAGCGAGGTGCTTTCGGCGATCGCCAATCCGAGGCTTGCCTGGTTTTGGCTGAGCCGGCCGTCGCCGGAGTTGAATGGCCGCGTTCCCATCGAGATGTTGAGGGATGACATGGTCGAGGACGTGGTACGCGCAGCCCGCGGACTGTCCTGACCCGGAGTCTTTTTTCCGCGTTCGCCTGCTCCTTTTAGCCGGCAAATCTTTCGTCACAAAACTGTAATATTGGCACATTTGGCACGTTTCCACGTCCTTCTTCGCGTTTCGATTGTATAGATTGTGCAATATGTTCCATTTTTACAAATATATGACGTGATATTTGGGCAACAAGACCTTCATAAGATTCAAAAAGCCGCCTTTCAGACACAATCTCTGTTGTACGTGACGACCGATTAAGCCATGTCCAAGGTGAAGAAGCGGCGCCGGTGCGCGACTTTTTCAACGATGGGGACGGGGGTGGCAAAAGCCGAACGGCATGTCAGGCCTGTCTTGAACCTTTGACTGGAGATTCAAGAAAATGAACATCAAGAGCCTTCTTCTCGGCTCCGCTGCGGCGCTGATCGCAGTTTCGGGCGCGCGCGCCGCCGACGCGGTGACCATCGCCGAGCCGGAACCGGCCGAATACGTCAAGATCTGCGACGTCTATGGCGCCGGCTACTTCTACATCCCCGGCACCGAGACCTGCCTGCGCGTCGGCGGCTACATCCGCTATGACGCCGGCTTCGGCGATCCCGGCACCCTCGACGGCCGCAAGACGACCGACGTCATAGACCGCGATTCGCAGAACAGCTGGAACAAGAATGCCCGTTTCGCGCTGAGGACCTGGACCGGCCAGGAGACCGAGCTCGGCACGTTGAAGACCTATACCGAGACCCGCTTCAACTTCAAGAACGGCGCGTCGGCGGTGAACCTGGAATTCGGCTGGGTCCAGCTCGGCGGCCTGCGCGTCGGTGTGGATGAGACGCCTTACGACCAGTTCATCGGCTATGCCGGCAACGTGGTGCAGGACACGATCATCCCGTACGGCATCAAGGTCACCAACGTCGTCAGCTACTATTTCGACGCCGGCAGCGGCTTCTCGGGCGTGGTCTCGCTCGAAGAAGGTGCGGACACTGGCGGCATCCTCGGCTTGATCGACAGCTATGTCCCGCATGTCGTCGGCGGCCTGAAGTACAAGGGCGACTGGGGTGCGATCACCGGCGTCGTCGCCTATGACAGCAACTACGAGGAAGTGGCCGGCAAGGTTCGCCTGGACGTCAACGTCACCAAGGAGCTGTCGCTGTTCATCATGGGCGGCTACGGCACCGACGACAATCTGGTCGAGCACGGTAGCGGGCGCGGCTTCTACAAGCCCTGGGGCGGCAACTGGGCCGTCTGGGGCGGCGGCACTTACAAGTTCAACCCGAAGACCGCCTTCAACCTCCAGGTCTCGGCCGACGACGCCAAGAACTTCGCCGTCGCGGCAAACGTGGCCTACACGCTCGTTCCGGGCTTCACGGTCACGACCGAAGTCAACTACTACCACGACGGCAAGTTCGGTCAGGCCGACGACTACAACTTCACCAAGGCCGACAAGGAAAACAGCTGGGGCGGTATCGTCCGTTTCCAGCGCAACTTCTGATCGAACGCAAAGATCACAAAGGAAAGGCCCGCGGCATCGCCGCGGGCCTTTTGCTTTGGCGCAGATAAAAGAAACGGTCGAGCTACTACCGTGTCAGTTCCCCGCCGTATAGGCGGCGATCGCCGCCATGTTCACGATGTCCGAGTCCTTGGCGTTGAGCGAGACGATCTGGACCGGCTTGTTGAGGCCGACCAGCAACGGGCCGATGACGGTCGAGCCGCCGAGTTCCTGGAGCATCTTGGTCGAGATCGAGGCCGAGTGGAATGCCGGCATGATCAGCACATTGGCCGGGCCGGTCAGCCGGATGAACGGATATTGCGCCATGGCGCGCGGGTTCAGCGCGACGTCCGCTGCCATCTCGCCGTCATATTCGAAATCGACGCGGCGCTTGTCGAGGATGCGCACCGCCTCCTGCACGCGCTCGGAACGTTCTCCCTGTGGATGGCCGAAGGTGGAATAGGCAAGCATGGCGAGCCTCGGCTCGTAGCCCATGCGGCGGGCGAAGCCGGCCGCCTCCTCGGCGATGTCGGCGATCTGTTCGGCGTTCGGCATGTCGTGCACGGCGGTGTCGGCGACCAGCACCGTCCTGCCCCGCGCCAGCACGATCGACACGCCGATGACGCGGTGGCCGGGCTTGGCGTCGATGATGCGGCGCACGTCGTCAAGCGCGGTCGAATAGTTGCGGGTGACGCCGGTGACGATGCCGTCGGCATCGCCCAACGCCACCATGCAGGCGGCGAAATGGTTGCGGTCGTTGTTGATCAGGCGCTGGCAGTCGCGGAACAGGAAGCCCTTCCGCTGCATGCGCTCGTAGAGATAGTCGGTGTAGATGCCGTTGCGGCGCGACAGCCTGGCGTTGATGATCTCCAGGCCCGGCTTGTTCAGGTCGATGCCGGCATTGCGGGCATTGTCCTTGATGACGTCGTCGCGGCCGAGCAGGATCGCCGTGCCGAGCCTCTGGTTCACATAGGAGACGGCGGCGCGCATCACCTGCTCCTCCTCGCCCTCGGCGAAGACGATGCGCTTGGGCTGGCGGCGCACGCGGTCGTAGATGCGCTGCAAGGTCGAGGCGATAGGATCGCGGCGGGCGGACAGTTCCTGCGCGTAGCGGTCGAGATCGAGGATCGGCTTGCGGGCGACGCCGGATTCCATCGCCGCCTTCGCCACCGCCAGCGGGATCGCCGAGATCAGGCGCGGATCGAACGGCACCGGGATGATGTAGTTGGGGCCGAATTTCGGACGGTTGCCCTGATAGGCGGCGGCGACATCATCCGGCACATCCTGGCGCGCCAGTTCGGCCAACGCCCGGGCCGCGGCGATCTTCATCTCGTCGTTGATGGTGGTGGCGCGCACATCGAGCGCTCCCCGGAAGATATAGGGAAAGCCCAGCACATTGTTGACCTGGTTGGGATAGTCCGAGCGGCCCGTTGCCATGATGGCGTCGGTGCGGATCTCGGCCACTTCCTCCGGCGTGATCTCCGGGTCGGGATTGGCCATGGCGAAGATGATCGGGTTCTTCGCCATCGACTGCACCATGGCGGTGGTGAGTGCCCCCTTGGCGGACAGGCCGAGGAAGACATCGGCGCCGTCCAGCGCCTCGGCCAGGCTGCGCGCCTCGGTCTTGACCGCGTGCGCCGACTTCCACTGGTTCATGCCTTCGGTGCGGCCCTGGAAGACTACGCCCTTGGTGTCGCACAGGATGATGTTTTCCGGCGCAAAACCCATCGCCTTCATCAGTTCGATGCAGGCGATGCCGGCGGCGCCCGCGCCGTTGCAGACCATCTTCGTGGTCTTCATGTCGCGGCCGGTGATCTCCAGCGCGTTGATCAGGCCGGCGGCCGAGATGATTGCCGTGCCGTGCTGGTCGTCATGGAAGACGGGGATGTCCATCAACTCGCGCAGCCGCTGCTCGATGATGAAGCATTCTGGCGCCTTGATGTCCTCGAGATTGATGCCGCCGAAAGAGGGGCCGAGGAAGCGTACGCAGTTGATGAACTCGTCGGCATCCTCGGTCGCCACTTCAAGGTCGATGGAATCGACATCGGCGAAACGCTTGAACAGCACCGCCTTGCCTTCCATGACCGGCTTCGAGGCCAGCGCGCCGAGATTGCCGAGACCGAGAATGGCGGTGCCGTTCGAGATGACGGCGACCATATTGCCGCGCGTCGTATAATCGAAGGCGCGGCTCGGATCCTCGGCGATGGCACGCACGGGAACGGCGACGCCAGGCGAATAGGCGAGGCTCAGATCGCGTTGCGTCGCCATCGGCTTGGTGGCGACGATCTCCAGCTTGCCGGGCCGTCCCATGGCGTGGAATTCCAGCGCCTCCTCTGGACTGACGGAGGGGCCGCTGCTTTCGGTTTTCCTGGCCATGATGCTTTTGATTTCCTCGCCTTCGCGCACCCTTGAGGCAGGTGCGTGTTTATGTGTCTTGGGATTAAGGCTACACGGCAGCGCTGTAAACGGCCAAGCGGTCAGGCGCGGTCCGGTTCGCCGACGAGCGCGGCAATTTCCCGCACGGTGGCCCAGCGCATCAAGCCCTCGGTGCCTGAGAACGGCCACGTCTCCAGCGGGGGAGCGCTGCTGCCCTTGCGCCGCAGAAGCGCCGACAGGAACGCGGTGAGTTCCTGCCGCTGGGCGCGGACCTTTTCCAGCGTCCTGCCGCGGATTTCCTCGCGCGGCATGGCGCGATCCCGAAGCCGCTCGACGGCGCGGCGAATGGCCGTCGGCTCCGGATCGACGATCAGGCAATAGTCCGGATCGAAATAGACGTCGCGCCCGCCGAGGCTCGGCGTGCTGACGATCGGCAACCCGGCCATCAGATATTCCATGCTGGAATACATCGCCCCTTCCACGGCGGACAGGCACAGCCCGACGGCGGCCTGGTTGTAGACCTGGTTGACCTCGGCGGAGGTCAGCCGGCCGGGCAGACCGTCCACGATCGGATTGGCGATGCGATGGCGCGGCGATTGCGCCTGGAGGCGGCGAATGAAGGCGCGGGCGGCGGGCGGCGTCAATTCGCCGATCGAATAGGTGACGTGGACAAGCCGATCGATCTCGAAGGCAAGATAGTGGCGTTTCATCGGCGAGATGCGGCCATTGTAGACGGCATCGAA
Organism: Mesorhizobium sp. B3-1-6; assembly: GCF_006439555.1. Classification (NCBI taxonomy): domain Bacteria; kingdom Pseudomonadati; phylum Pseudomonadota; class Alphaproteobacteria; order Hyphomicrobiales; family Phyllobacteriaceae; genus Mesorhizobium; species Mesorhizobium sp. B3-1-6. The sequence continues at coordinate 27,426 of NZ_VFTM01000037.1, forward strand.
CTCGACCGGCACATCCGGCAGCGGCCTGAAGACATCTTCCGATATCATCAGATTGTGATTGGAGAACATGGCTTTGCCGCCGACCGCGGCGATGAGACGGCGCTCTTCCTCGTTGTTGCAGAGGAAGATCACCTCATGAAGACGAAAACGCGCCGCATACCAGGCAAGATCACGGCCCATCTGGGCGACGACGGCAGGCCTCTCCATCGTCCACATCGGCATCAGCAGAAAGGTGGCGCGCCGCGCGGCAAGGCGCCGGCCGATGGCTGCCAGCGGATGCAGGGGACGGGGTCCGCCGATCGGGATATAGAGCACCAGCGGGTCGCGGCTGAATATGTGAGCCGACATCTCGATGCCGCCGTCGAGATCGGACAAGGGACCGCGCGCCGGCAGAATATAGGGAAAGCGCTTGCGCGCCGAAACCCTGAGCTTGTTCGCGGTTCGATGGGCGCGCCGCGTCGCCAGCAGCCAGAGGCGCTCGGCGGCCGAGCCGACCGGGCCGACCATCTCGTCGAAAGTCTCCTGCTTGTCCTGATCCACGAGTCCCCCGCCGCCCTTTCCCCAAGGGAACCATAGAGTGCCAGGCCGGCCCGGCGCAACCAGGCGCGTCACAGCAGGCCGCCGCCAGTCTTCCCCTGCTTTTCGCGTCGCCGGCATTAAACCGGGCTGCCACTTCTGCTAGCGTTGCCGCATGAATATGCACATGCCCGCTGATACCGACGCCCAGGAGACGACGACGCCTGCGCCCGCCACGAGCGGCGTCACGCCGATGATGGAGCAATTCATCGAGATCAAGGCGGCGAACCCGGATTCGCTGCTGTTCTACCGCATGGGCGATTTCTACGAGCTGTTCTTCGACGACGCGGAGAAGGCGAGCCAGGCCCTGGGCATCGTTTTGACCAAGCGCGGCAAGCACCAGGGCCACGACATCCCGATGTGCGGCGTGCCGGTGCATGCGGCGGACGACTATCTGCAGAAGCTGATCGCGCAAGGTTTTCGCGTTGCCGTCTGCGAGCAGATCGAGGACCCGGCCGAAGCCAAGAAACGCGGCTCCAAATCGGTGGTGCGCCGCGACGTGGTGCGGCTGGTCACGCCAGGCACCATCACCGAGGACAAGCTGCTGGCACCCTCGGAATCGAGCTTCCTGATGGCGCTCGGCCGCGTCAAGGGGGGCGGCGCGGCCAGTCAGGCGAATTTCGCACTGGCCTGGATCGACATTTCGACCGGCGCCTTCCGCGTCGCCGAGACGAGCGCCGAGCGACTGCTTGCCGACATCTTCCGCGTCGACCCGCGCGAGCTGATCGTCGCCGAGCCGGTTTTCCACGATCCGGAGCTCAGGCCGGTGTTCGACGTGCTGGGCCGGGTCGCCAGCCCGCAGCCGCCTTCGCTGTTCGATTCGGCTTCGGCCACAAGCCGCATCGCGCGCTTCTTCGAGGTCGCGACGCCGGACAGTTTCGGCACGTTTTCGCGCGCCGAGCTGTCGGCGATCTCGGGCGCCATAGCCTATGTCGAAAAAACGCAGAAGGCCGAGCGGCCGCCGCTGTCGCGACCCGAGCGCGAGGAGCAGGGCTCGACGCTGTTCATCGATCCGGCGACGCGCGCCAATCTGGAATTGCTGCGCACGCTGTCGGGCAGCCGCGACGGCTCGCTTTTCAAGGCGATCGACCGCACCGTGACGGGCGGCGGCGCGCGATTGCTGGCCGACCGGCTGATGGCGCCGCTGACCGATCCGGCGACGATCGCGGCGCGACTGGATTCGGTCTCCTTTTTCCGCTCCGAGGCGCGGCTTTGCCAGGGTTTGCGGGCGAGCCTGAAAGGCGTCGCCGACATGCCGCGAGCGCTCTCCCGTCTGGCGCTCAACCGCGGCGGGCCGCGCGATCTCGGCGCACTGCGCGCCGGCTTCGAGGCGGCCGGCGCGATCGCCGAATTGTTCGCGGCGGCCGCCTTGCCCGCCGAGCTCACCGCCGCGCTTGCCGCGATCCGAGCCTTGCCAGCGGCGCTCGCCCGTCACCTCAGCGAAGCGCTCGACGACGAGCTGCCGCTGATCAAGCGTGACGGCGGCTTCGTTCGGTCGAGCTACAATGCCGAACTCGACGAGATGCGGGCATTGCGCGACGAATCGCGAAAAGTGATCGCCGGGTTGGAGCGGTCGCTGATCGAGGAGACCGGCATCCGCTCGCTGAAGATCCGGCACAACAATGTGCTCGGCTACTACATCGAGGTCACCGCCAACCATCACGCGCTCATGACCGGCAGCGACGCCGCCAAGGCGCGCTTCATCCATCGCCAGACCATGGCCAACGCCATGCGCTTCACCACAACCGAACTGGCGGAGCTGGAATCGAAGATCGCCAATGCCGCCGACAAGGCACTGAGCATCGAGCTCGCGACATTCGACCGGCTGGCGGCCGAAGTGGTGAGCGAGGCTGACAAGATCCGCGCCGGCGCCGAGGCGCTGGCCGTGCTCGACGTGTCGGCGGCGCTGGCGCTGCTCTCCGAAAGCGAAGACTGGTGCAGGCCCACGGTCGATGCCAGCCTCGCCTTCGAGATTTCCGGCGGGCGACATCCGGTGGTCGAACAGGCGCTCAGGCGCTCAGGCGAAGGCCCGTTTGTCGCCAATGATTGCGACCTCTCGCCCGACGGCGGCGCCAAGGCCGGCGCGATCTGGCTGCTTACCGGCCCCAATATGGGCGGCAAATCGACGTTCCTCAGGCAGAATGCGCTGATCGCCATCCTCGCCCAGACCGGCTCCTTCGTACCGGCGCAAAGCGCCCATATCGGCGTCGTCGACCGGCTGTTCTCGCGCGTCGGCGCCTCGGACGATCTGGCGCGGGGACGTTCGACCTTCATGGTCGAGATGGTCGAGACGGCGGCGATCCTCAACCAGGCGGGCGAGCGGGCGCTGGTCATCCTCGACGAGATCGGTCGCGGCACCGCGACCTTCGACGGGTTGTCGATCGCCTGGGCGGCGGTGGAATATCTGCACGAGAAGAACCGCTGCCGGGCGATCTTCGCCACGCATTTCCATGAGATGACGGCGCTAGCCGGCAAATTGCTCCGGCTTCACAACGTCACCATGCGGGTCAAGGAATGGGAAGGCGACGTCGTCTTTCTGCACGAGGTCGGCAAGGGCGCGGCCGACCGTTCCTACGGCGTGCAGGTGGCACGGCTGGCCGGCCTGCCGGAAGCGGTCGTCGCCCGCGCCAAGGAAGTGCTGCACCAACTCGAAGAGGGCGAAGTCTCGGGCAAGACAAATCGGCTCGTCGACGATTTGCCGCTGTTTTCTGTGGCGGTGAAGCGCGAAGCCCCGAAACCGGCGAAAAGCGATGCGCTCGACGACGCGCTCGGCGCCATCAATCCCGACGAGATGACGCCGCGCGAGGCGCTGGAGGCGCTCTACCGGCTGAAGGGGCTGGCGACAAAGCGATAGCACCTGTCCCGCTCGTCACTCTGGCCATTGACTCATTGTACCGATCGGTACAATGTCGGTTATCGACGATCGAAACCGACAGGAGATCTCATGAGCCGTCCGCCATTGCCGCCCTTCACGGCCGAGACAGCGGCGCAAAAGGCGCGCCTTGCCGAGGACGCCTGGAACAGCCGCGATCCTGAGCGGGTCTCGCTCGCCTACACTGAGGACAGCAGCTGGCGGAATCGGGCCGAATTCGTGTCCGGCCGCGGCGAAATCGTCGATTTCCTCAAGCGCAAATGGTCGCGCGAGCTGGACTATCGCCTGATCAAGGAGGTCTGGACCTGGAACGAAAACCGCATCGCGGTGCGCTTCGCCTATGAATGGCGCGACGACAGCGGGCATTGGTTCCGCTCCTACGGCAACGAGAATTGGGAGTTCGACGAAGCCGGGCTGATGCGCCGGCGCGTGGCGAGCATCAACGATCTGCCGATCACCGAAAGCGAGCGGAAGTATCATTGGCCGCTCGGCCGCCGGCCGGACGACCATCCCGGCCTTTCGGAACTCGGGCTCTAGAGCATGATGCCGAAAAGTGTGAAGCGGTTTTCGGGCGACATCATGCTCTATCTCTTTGATGTAGAGCCGGATGATTTCAGGTCGATTCGACCTGCAATCATCCGGCTCTAGGGGGCGAATGGATGCGGCGCATCGCGCCAGACCGCGATCAGCTGCTGGGGGTCGTTGCGGAAGTTTTCCGCGAGCATGGCTACGAGGGCGCCAGCCTGTCCTTGATCGGCGAGGCGACAGGGCTCGGCAAAGGAAGCCTCTACCACTTCTTCCCCGGCGGCAAGGAGGAGATGGCGAGGGCTGTCATTGCCCATATCGACGGCTGGTTCGAGGACAATGTCTTCGCGCCGTTGCGCGACAGCACCGATCCGCTGGCAGGGATCGAACGGATGCTCGCGGCGACGGACAGCTATTTCCGCTCGGGACGGCGCGTTTGCCTGATCGGCGCCTTCGCGCTGGATGAATCGCGCGACCTGTTCGCCGACCAGATAAGAGACTATTTCGGCCGATGGGTCACGCATCTCGCCGATGCGCTGGCGCGATCCGGGCACCGACCGGGCGAGGCCAGCGAGTTGGCCGAGGAAGCCGTCGCCGCCATTCAGGGCGCGCTCACGCTGGCCCGCGCCGCCAATGACCTCGATGTGTTTTCAAGGGCATTGCGGCGACTGCGCACGCGGCTTGGGATTCCGGCCAAGGTCTAGGGCGGATCCTCCCAGGGATTTTGAAGGGTTGCCGTTTGCCCTGGTGCAAGATTTTCCGTTGATTTGCGTGAAATCAGCAAACGCCGGGGTTTGGTTGACACCGTCCCAGCCTCGTCATTCTATGGCGGAGCAAGGAGCGAAGCGACGCGGCGCAGACCATAGATCCATTCCGTGACGTGAGAGCGCCGCTCACGGTGCAGAACTTCTACTCCGCTGCATTCTTCGGCTGAGGTACCGGCATGGATTCTAGGGTCTTCGCGACGGAGCTTCGCTCCTGCTCCGCCCTAGAATGACGATCGCGATGGGCGTTTCGGCCAATCTCCAAGGTATGCCGTCTGCGAACGCAAACAGAGGTGACCGATCAAAATGCCTGTTCAAGGGAACTAGATCATTTCCAGCCCACGCTTACGCGTCGGCGGCGGGAAGGCGCGGTCGAGATCGGCGAAATCCTGCGGCGTCAGCTTGATGTCAAGCGCGGCGGCGTTCTGGCGCACGTGCTCCTGGCGACCGGCCTTCGGGATGGCGATGACGCCGTCCTGCATCATCACCCAGGCAAGCGCGATCTGCGCGGCGGTGGCGTTGTGGCGGGCAGCGACGATTTCCAGCCGGGTATTGTGAGCCAGCGCGCCCTGCTCGACCGGCGAATAGGCCATCAGCGGTATGCCGCGCTCCGCGCACCAGGGGGCCAGATCGAATTCGGGGCCGCGCCGCGACAGGTTGTAGAGCACCTGATTGGTCTGGACGTCGCCGCCATGGTCCAAGCCGACCAGTTCCTCCATCTCGTCGGTGTCGAAATTGCTGACGCCCCAGTGGCGGATCTTGCCTTCCGTTTTCAGCGCCTCGAACGCCTCCACGGTTTCCGAAAGCGGCACGCTGCCCGGCCAATGCAGCAGATAGAGATCGATGCGGTCGGTGGCGAGCCGCTTCAGGCTGTTCTCGCAGGCGCGCTTCACGCCGGCGCGCGAGGCGTTGGAGGGCAGCACCTTGGAGACCAGGAAGGTCTCGTCGCGGCGCCCGACGATGGCCTCAGCCACCACTTCCTCGGCGCCGCCGCTGGCATACATCTCCGCCGTGTCGATGAGCGTGATGCCGAGGTCGAGCCCCAGCTGCAGCGCCGCCACCTCATCGGCGCGGCGCCGTCGATCCTCGCCCATTTTCCATGTGCCTTGGCCGAGCACCGGAATGGCTTCGCCGGACGGCAGCTTCAGGGTTCTGATCGACGAGCGGTTGATTGACGGGGGCATGGCTTTCTCCGCGTGAGGCCGGATCGCAGCACAGCCGTGGCCGGAAATCCAGATCGAAGGTTCGTGGCCGCCTGGATACCTGGCTGCCCGGATTTCCCGCAGCGGCTACTTCGCCGGATGCTTGGCGAGCCAGTCCTGCATCTGCTTGATCTCGGCTTCCTGCGCCGTGACGACGCCTTCGGCGAGCTTGCGGATTTCCGGATCCTTGCCGTTGGCGATCACGACCTTGGCCATGTCGATGGCGCCCTGATGATGCGGGATCATGCCGCGGACGAAATCGACATCGGCATTGCCGGTGTATTTGATCATCATGTCCTTGTGCATCTTCTTCATCGCGGCCTCGTAGCCGACGGTGGCCGGGCTCTGGGCACCCATCGCCATCTTGGACATGTTATGCTTCATCTCTTCCGACGAAGCCGGCACGCTCTCGAGGAAGACGGCAAGCAGCATTCCAGCGGCCATCAGCAGCAGCACGATTTTCTTGGCCAAGGTCATTCAGGTCTCCTTCTGTTGGATAGCGTATCTGGGGGCTTTGCTCACAGTTTCAATGTTCTCAGCCGCAAGGCATTGGCGATGACCGACACCGACGACAGGCTCATTGCCGCCGCCGCGAGCATCGGCGACAGCAGCGTGCCGGTGAGCGGATAAAGGACGCCGGCCGCGACCGGCACGCCAAGCACGTTGTAGAGCAAGGCGAAAAACAGGTTCTGGCGGATATTGCCGATCGTCGCCTGAGCCAGCGTACGTGCCCTCACAATGCCGTTGAGGTCGCCCTTGATCAGCGTGATGCCGGCGCTTTCGACCGCGACATCGGCGCCGGTGCCCATGGCGATACCGACATCGGCACTGGCCAGCGCCGGCGCGTCATTGACGCCGTCGCCGGCCATGGCGACGGCGGCACCCTTGGCACGCAATTCCTCGACCAGCGCGCCCTTCTCGTCCGGCAGCAGCCCGGCGCGGACCTCGTCGATGCCGAGCCTGCCGGCGATCGCTTTTGCCGTGCGCTCGTTGTCGCCAGTGGCCATGATGATGCGCAGGCCCTTGTCATGCAGGGCCTTGATCGCTTCGGCCGTCGTCGCCTTAACGGGGTCGGCGACAGCGACGATGCCGGCGAACCTGCCGTCGAAGGCCACGAACATGGCCGTTTTCCCGTCGGCCTGCACCGCTTCGGCATTGGCCGCCGAAGTTCCGACGCCGAGGTCCGCCATCATCGCCGCATTGCCGAGCGCGACCTTCCTGCCCGAAACCGTGCCCGAAACGCCCTTGCCGGTGATGGCTTCGAAATCGACCGCGTCGGCCAGCTTCAGACCGCGCGCGGCGGCGCCCTCGACGATCGCCTCGGCCAGCGGATGCTCGGAGCCCTTTTCGAGCGCGGCGGCGAGGCCCAGCAGCTCGTTCTCGTCGATGCCGTCGGCCGCAACGACATCGGTAAGCCGCGGCTTGCCCTCGGTCAGCGTGCCGGTCTTGTCGACGATCAGCGTATCGACCGAGGCAAAACGCTCCAACGCCGCCGCTTCCTTGATCAGCACGCCGGCATGCGCGCCGCGTCCGGTCGCGGTCATGATCGACATCGGTGTCGCAAGGCCGAGCGCGCAGGGACAGGCGATGATCAGCACCGACACCGCCGAGACAATGGCGAAGATCAAGCTCGGTTCGGGACCGAGGATCGCCCAGGCGATGAAGGCCAGGGTCGCCACCAGCACGACGGCGGGGACGAAATAGAAGGACACGCGGTCGGCGAGACCCTGGATCGGCGCGCGCGAGCGCTGCGCCTTGGCGACCAGCTCGACGATGCGCGACAGCGTGGTCTCGGCGCCGACTTTTTCGGCGCGCATGACCAGCGAACCGTTCTTGTTCAGCGTGCCGCCGGTGAGCGTGTCGCCTTCCGTTTTTTCGATCGGTGGCGGTTCGCCGGTGATCATGGATTCGTCGATCGCCGAGCGTCCCTCCAGCACCGTGCCGTCGACCGGTACGGCGTCGCCGGGGCGGATGCGCAGCTTGTCTCCGGTCTTGACGCTGTCGAGCGGCACGTCCGTCTCGGAGCCGTCGGCGCCGATCAGCCGCGCAGTCTTCGGCGCGAGGTCGAGCAGCGCGCGAATGGCCGAGCCGGTGCGCTCGCGGGCCCTGAGTTCCAGCACCTGCCCCAGAAACACCAGCGCGACGATCACGGCGGCGGCCTCGAAATAGACCGGCACGGCGCCGTCATGACCGCGGAACTGATGCGGGAAGACGTCCGGGACCAATGTCGCGACCAAGCTGAAGAGATAGGCAGCACCGACGCCCAGCGAAATCAGCGTCCACATATTGGGGCTGCGGTTCAGGATCGACTCCCAGCCGCGATGGAAGAACGGAAACGCCGCCCACAGCACCACCGGGCTCGCCAGCGCCAGCTCGACCCAGGTCTTGGCGCGGCCGTCGACGAGGTTTTCGAAGCTGAAGCCCAGCATCGGCGCCATGGCGATGGTCAGGAGGGGCACGGAGAGCGCCGCGCTGACCCAGAACCGGCGGGTGAAGTCGACGAGCTCGGGATTCGGGCCTTCCTCGCCGGTCGGCACGCCCATCGGCTCCAGCGCCATGCCGCAGATCGGGCAGGAGCCGGGCTTGTCGCGGACGATCTCGGGATGCATCGGGCAGGTGTACTGCGTGCCCTTCGGCATCGGCTGAGGCTCGGGCCGGCCGGCGAGGTATTTTGCCGGCTCGGCTTCGAACTTGGCCTTGCAGCCGGCGGAGCAGAAATAGAAGCCCTGGCCTTCGTGGCGAACGAAGTGCTTCGCGCTCGCGCGGTCGACATTCATGCCGCAGACGGGGTCGGTGGCGGAAAGATATGCTTCCGGCTCGGCCTGGAATTTCGTGCGGCAGCGTTCGCTGCAGAAATGAAACGTCCGGCCGCCATGCTCGGCCGTCGGCTTGCCGGCCGCCGGATCGACCGTCATGCCGCAGACAGGATCGCGAATCACCGCTTCGGCGTCGGGCGCGGCATCCTTCGCGGAGCAGCAGCCGCCGCCATGCGCATGATGGCGTTGATGGTCGGAATGGGTCATGGCCAGGCCTCTGAATCTCGAACTTGAGGCGGAGGTAGTGCTTCCAGTAACTGGAAGGTCAAGGGGCGGTTTGGATTTTTCCGGCTATCGCCATCCGGCTTCGCGTGGCGTCCATCGCGCGCTGCCGGAAACGCGCCGCCCGCCCCATACACAGCGCCGCGAAAACAGGCTATAGACGCCGCCGAATGGCAAAGATCTCCCTGAAACTCGACGAAATCATCGATGGCAACGCCTTGCGCCGCGACTTGACCGCGCTGACGGCGGCAAGCGCCGGCGACGGTTCAGGACCGGCTGTTCGCACGGCCGTCCTCCAGCTGCTCAAGGCCAGGATGGCGGAAGGGCGAAAGATCGCCGAAGCCATGCTCAAGCAGGATGGCGGCGGCAATGCCTGCGCCGAACGGCTCTCCCATCTGATGGATGAGCTGATCCGGGCGCTCTATGATTTCGCCGCCACCCATGTCTACCGGGTCAAGAACCGGTCCGCGGCCGAGCGCATGGCGGTCGTTGCCGTCGGCGGCTACGGCCGCGGCACGCTGGCGCCGGGCTCCGACATAGACCTGCTTTTCCTGCTGCCCTACAAGCAGACCCCATGGGGCGAGCAGATCGTCGAATACATGCTCTACATGCTGTGGGACATGGGGCTGAAGGTCGGCCACGCCACCCGCAACATCGACGAGTGCCTCAGGCTCTCGCGCAGCGACATCACCATCCGCACCTCGATCCTGGAAGCGCGATTCCTGTGGGGCGAACACAAGCTCTATGACGAGCTGCTCACCCGCTTCGACCACGAAGTGGTGCGCACCACCGGGCCGGAATATGTGCAGGCCAAGCTTGCCGAGCGCGACGAGCGCCACGCCAAGGCCGGCGAAAGCCGCTACCTTGTCGAACCCAATGTCAAGGACGGCAAGGGCGGCCTGCGCGACCTGCAGACGCTGTTTTGGATCGGCAAATATTTCTATCGCGTGCGCACCGGCGAGGAGCTGGTCGAGAAGGGCGTCTTCACCGAGGCCGAATATCGCGAATTCCAGAAGGCCGAGGATTTCCTGTGGGCGGTGCGCTGCCACATGCATTTCCTCACAGGCAAGGCGGAGGAGCGGCTGCATTTCGACATCCAGCGCGAGATCGCCGAGCGTCTGGGCTATACGACGCATCCCGGCCTGTCGGCGGTCGAGCGCTTCATGAAACACTATTTCCTCGTCGCCAAGGATGTCGGTGACCTCACCCGCATCTTCTGCGCGGCGCTCGAGGAAGAGCAGGCCAAGCACGTGCCGGGCTTCAACCGCATCTTCCTCACCTTCTCGCGGCGCAAGCGCAAGCTTGCCGGCACCTCCGACTTCATCGTCGACAACCACCGCATCAACATCGCCGATGACAGCGTGTTCGAGCGCGATCCGGTCAACCTGCTCAGGCTGTTCTGGTTCGCCGACAAGCACGGGCTGGAGTTCCACCCCGACGCGCTGAAGCTGCTCACCCGCTCGCTCGGGCTCGTCAACAAGTCGCTCCGGCGCGACGAGGAAGCCAACCGGCTGTTCCTCGACATCCTGACCTCGGACCGCAATGCCGAGCTCAATCTCAGGCGCATGAACGAGGCGGGGCTGCTCGGCAGGCTGATCCCGGACTTCGGCAAGATCGTCGCCATGATGCAGTTCTCGATGTACCACCACTATACGGTGGACGAGCATCTGATCCGCTGCATCGGCGTGCTGGCCGAGATCGAGCGCGGCGACGGCGCGAAGGTGCATCCGCTGTCGCATACGCTGATGCCGGGACTGAAGAAGAGCCGCGAGGCACTCTATGTCGCCGTGCTTTTGCACGACATCGCCAAGGGCCGGCCGGAGGACCATTCGGAAGCCGGGGCCAGGATCGCGCGGCGCATCTGTCCGCATATGGGATTGTCGGCGGCCGACACCGAGACCGTCGCCTGGCTGGTCGAGAACCATCTCGTGATGTCGATGACGGCGCAGACGCGCGACCTCAACGACCGCAAGACGATCGAGGATTTCGCCTCCATCGTGCAGTCGGTCGAGCGGCTGAAGCTGCTTTTGATCCTCACCGTCTGCGACATCAGGGGCGTCGGGCCGGGCGTGTGGAATGGCTGGAAAGGCCAGCTGCTGCGCACACTCTATTTCGAGACGGAGCTGCTTTTGACCGGCGGCTTTTCCGAGGTGTCGCGCGCCGAGCGCACGACGGCGGCGCGCGAGCGGCTGGCCGAGGCGCTGGCGGCATGGCCGGCGAAGGAGCGCAAACGCTACGTCGCCCTGCACTACGAGAACTATCTGCTCACCGTCGATCTGCCCGACCAGTTGCGGCACGCCGAGTTCGTCCGCGAGGCGGATGCGGCAGGCAAGAAGCTCGCCACCATGGTCAAGACGCATGAGTTCGAAGCGGTGACCGAGATCACCGTGCTGGCGCCGGACCATCCGCGCCTGCTTTCGATCATCGCCGGGGCATGTGCCGCGGCCGGCGGCAACATCGTCGACGCGCAGATCTTCACCACCTCGGACGGGCGGGCGCTGGACTCGATCCTGATCTCGAGGGAATTCGACCTCGACGAGGACGAGCGCCGGCGCGCCGAGCGGGTCGGCCGGCTGATCGAGGACGTACTGTCCGGCAAGAGCTGGCTGCCCGAGATGATCGAGAAGCGCACCAAGCCGAAGCGCGGCGCCAAGGCTTTCAGGATTCCGCCCCGCGCCGAGATCCGAAACACGCTGTCGAACCGCTTTTCGGTGGTCGAGGTCGAGGGGCTGGACCGGCCGGGCCTGCTGTCCGAGATCACCGGGACGCTGTCGGACCTGTCGCTCGACATCGCCTCGGCGCATATCACCACCTTCGGCGAGAAGGTCATCGACACGTTTTACGTCACCGACCTGACCGGACTGAAGATCGACAGCCCGACGCGCACCGCCACCATCCACAAGCGGCTGATCGATACGCTCGAAGGCAATTCGTCCGAACGCAACGGCAAGGCCAAGGCAGCGGCCGAGTGACCATCCATTTGACGCAATTTTTCTGGCAGTCGTCCCCAGCATGAGCCTAGTCAAGAAATTCGCCACCGTCGCTTCCGGCACGCTGATGAGCCGCGCGCTGGGTTTCGGCCGTGAGATGCTGATGGCGGCGGCACTCGGCACCGGACCGGTCGCCGACGCCTTCAACGCCGCCTTCCAGTTTCCCAACACCTTCCGCCGGCTGTTTGCCGAGGGCGCCTTCAACGCCGCTTTCGTGCCGCTGTTCGCCAAGGAGATCGAGCAGCATGGCACCGAAGGCGCCAAGCGCTTTTCGGAGGAAGTGTTCGGTGTGCTGTTTTCGGCGCTTTTGGCACTGACAATCGCGATGGAACTGGCGATGCCGCTGATCGTGCGCTACCTGGTGGCGCCGGGCTTTGCCGACATTCCAGGCAAGTTCGAGACGACCGTCCGGCTTGCGACGATCATGTTCCCGTACCTGATCTGCATGTCGCTCGGCGCCATGATGGCCGGCATGCTGAACTCGCTGCGCCGCTATTTCGCGGCGGCGATCGCGCCCGCCTTCCTCAACATCATCCTGATCGGCGTGCTCGCCTATGCCTGGTATCACGGGCTGGACGCGCATGATGTCGGTTTCGGCTTGTCCTGGGGCGTGCTGGCGGCAGGCATCGTGCAGCTTGCCATCGTCTGGATAGCGGTGCGCAATGCCGGCATCTCGATCGGCTTCCGCTGGCCGAAGATGACGCCCAACGTCAAGAGGTTGCTGATCCTGGCGCTGCCGGCGGCGATCACCGGCGGCATCACCCAGATCAACCAGCTGATCGGCACGGCGATCGCCTCGGCGCAGAACAGCGCGGTGTCGTCGCTCGCCTATGCCGATCGCATCTACCAGCTGCCGCTAGGTGTTGTTGGCGTGGCCGTCGCCATCGTGCTGTTGCCGGAACTGTCGCGGGCGCTGAAATCGGGCAATCTGATCGAGGCCGCCAATCTGCAGAACCGCTCGGTCGAGTTCACCTTGTTCATGACCTTGCCGGCGGCAGCGGCGCTTTGGGTGATGTCGGAACCGATCGTGCGGCTGGTCTACGAGCGCGGCGCCTTCGCCGCCAACCACTCGACGCCGATCGTCGCCTCGATCCTGGCGATCTTCGGCCTCGGCCTGCCCGCCTTCGTTTTGATCAAGGCGTTCACGCCCGGCTATTTCGCACGCGAGGACACCCGGACCCCGATGATTTTTGCCGCCATCTCGGTCGGCGTGAATGTCGCCACGGCACTGAGCCTGTTCCCGTCGATGGGCGCACCGGGCATCGCGGTGGCCTCGGCCGTCGCCGGCTGGGTCAACGCGCTGATGCTGCTCGGCATGCTGATCAAACGCGGCCATTGGGGTCGCGACGTGCCGCTCTTGAGACGCATTCCCCGGCTGGTGCTTTCCGCCGTAATCATGGCCGTGGCGCTTTACTTCGCGGAGCGCCACTTTGCCACACAGATTGGGCCTGGCTCGCCGCTCGTGGTGAAGGCGACGACGGTGCTTGGCCTTGTCGCCGGGGGCGCCGCGCTCTACTTCATCGCCGCCTTCGGCACCGGCGGCGCCGATTTCGGCATGGTCCGGCGCAATGTGAAACGTCGTTCACCCAAGGCGCCACCACCCGTCAGGGAACAGTCTCCAGATCCGTGAGCCGGAATTCATTGGCCGTGGAAAGCATCGGAACGGCGTAGTATCGCGCGCAAGCGTAGTGGAAGCAGTCCGCCATGTTTAGGCGGACAGCATTGTTGCGAAACCGCGAAGCGGCCTCGATGGATAGGGATGTTGCCTCGGGTGCAGGCGGAAGCTCGCGCAAGGCAATGGCCCGCTCTTCTAGAAAGCGATCTACAATCTCCGCGCTTCTTGCGACCGGAATCGCCAGCTTTTCTGGTCGGGCGAGCGCCATCGCGGCCTCCCAAACGGCTATCGCCGACGTGAACGGTGCCGATGCCTCCATGACGGCCTGCGCGCATCGCTCGGCTTCCGTCTCGTTGCTCAGGATCGCGACGATGGCTGCTGCGTCGACAAACATCAGTCGTCGCCGGAAAGTTCATCATAAACGGACTGCGGCAACGGTTTGCGCGCTTGTTCGCTAAGCTTGATTCCAAACTCGGCTCGCAGTCGCGCCGCCGTTTCCAGTGGCGTCTCGCGATTGCGCCGCCGCTCCAGGGCCTCGCGCATGGCAATCACGATTGCCTCGGTGATGCCTACCCCTTCAGCTTTGGCGAAAGCGCGCGTCAGCCTGTCGGCTTCCTTGTTGTTGATGTTGATAGTCATCGCTACATTCCTTTATGTAGTTAGAAAGATGTAGCTTATGCGTGGCAATGTCAACGTACCGATGAGCCATACCAGCTCGGTCCGCGCCTCTTGATCGCGCGGCCGGCTTCGTCCATAAGCGCGCCGTCGCAAGACTTTCGCCGCGCGCGGTTTCCAGCCGTGTGATTGGCTCCAAAACGTCTGCAACTTTTTGGAATCACGCTTATACGGCCCTCCACAAGCCATGAGGAATTCATGTCCGCCTTCAAGCCACTCGTCTTTTCGGGCGTCCAGCCGACCGGCAACCTGCATCTCGGCAACTATCTCGGCGCCATCAAGAAATTCGTCGCCCTCCAGGAACAGTCCGACTGCATCTACTGCGTCGTCGACCTGCATTCGCTGACGGCGCAGCTGGTGCATCAGGACCTCGGCGACCAGACGCGGTCGATCACCGCGGCGTTCCTGGCCTCCGGCATCGACCCGAAGAAGCACATCGTCTTCAACCAGTCGCGGGTCATGCAGCACGCAGAGCTTGCCTGGATCTTCAACTGCGTGGCGCGCATCGGCTGGATGTACCGGATGACGCAGTTCAAGGACAAGGCCGGCAAGGACCGCGAGAACGCCTCGCTCGGCCTGCTCGCCTATCCGAGCCTGATGGCTGCCGACATCCTGCTCTATCGCGCCACCCATGTGCCGGTGGGCGAGGACCAGAAGCAGCATCTGGAGCTCACCCGCGACATCGCGCAGAAATTCAACAACGACTTCTCCGAGAAGATCGCCGCGCTCGGCGTCGGCGTCGAAATGCAGGTCGGCGAAGAGACGGTGAACGGTTACTTCCCGATCCCCGAGCCGGTGATCGGTGGTCCGGCGGCGCGCATCATGAGCCTGCGCGACGGCTCGAAGAAGATGTCGAAGTCGGATCCGTCGGATCTCTCGCGCATCAATTTGACCGACGACGCCGACGCCATCTCGAAGAAGATCCGCAAGGCCAAGACCGACCCGGAGGCCTTGCCGAGCGAGATCGAGGGGCTGGAAAGCCGGCCCGAGGCCGAAAACCTCGTCGGCATCTATGCCGGTCTCGCCGAGATCTCGAAGGAAGACGTGCTGAAGGAATATGGCGGTCAGCAATTCTCCGTGTTCAAGCCGGCTCTGGCCGACCTTGCCGTGGAGAAGCTGGCGCCGATCGCTTCCGAGATGCGCCGCATCGAGGGCGACCGCGCCTATGTCGACGCGGTGCTCAAGGACGGCGGCGACCGCGCCCGCGCCATCGCCGAGGGCACGATGAAGACGGTGCGTGACATTATCGGCCTGTTGCAGGACTGACCGACGAGTTGGTCCCATAGGACCATTGCCGCGCCAGCCGGCGGCTTGCCGCCGGTCGGCCGCAGTGGCAGATTGCGGCCGAACCATACCGAGCAGATAGACATGGTCTCCAAACGCCTCAGCCGCGAAGCCGGCCATCGCAGGAAATTCCTGACGATCATCGACGATACGCCGGAATGCGAGCGCGCAGTCGCCTATGCCTCGAAGCGGGCGCAAAGCACCAGCGGCGTGCTGGTGCTGCTCTATGTCATCGTGCCGGACGATTTTCAGCATTGGCTGGGGGTCGAGAAGATCATGCGCGAGGAAGCGAATGCGACGGCGCGCGCGGCGCTCGACGGCTATGCGAACAAGGTGCGCCAGAAGCTCGGCATCGAACCGGAGCTGGTCGTGCGCGAGGGCAAGCCCACGGAAGAAATCCACAAGCTGATCGAGGAAGACCAGGACATCGCCATCCTGGTGCTGGCAGCCGGCGCCGGCAAGGAAGGCCCTGGACCACTGGTCAGCGCGGTTGCCGGCCGGGGAGCGGCCTTCCCCATTCCAGTCACGGTGGTGCCGCAGAATCTGTCCGACGAAGAGATCGACAGCCTGGCCTGACTTGCGAGGGCCTTCTGGAAGGCGCCGGGCGTTCGAGGGGGCAGTCAGCCCGACGGCTCCAAGCCGACACAATCATGATACTTACCCTTGGCCGGCGATTGGGGCGCGCCATTTGGAATTGTCACTCGGGCGACATTCCAATGGAGGGCCGATGGCCAGATCGAAGCAAGGGGCAAGCCGGCATAGACAACCGAGCGCAAAAACCATGGGCGCCGGATCGTCGGCAAAGGCCCAGAAAAAAGCTCGACAAACGCCTCATGCGCAGCAGGAGCGCAAGCATCGGGTACTCACCAAGGGCCATCCGGCTATGGTCGACAGCATCGCCGGTGCGGTTACCGTCAAGAACCTCGATCTCTACTACGTCATCGCCGCAGATGCGCAGATACCCGTGCATGATGGACACGGCTTCGGGCTCTATTTTCACGACTGCCGGTTCATCGGGGGCTATCAGATGATCCTGGCCGGTCTGGCGCCAGTTGTCCTCGCCTCGACCGCGCAGAAGGGTTACACGGCACTCTTCGAGCTGACCAACCCAGACCTGCATTCCAAGCAGGGCCGGTTGATCCCCAAGGACGAACTCGGCATCCGTTGGGAGCGTATTCTGGATGCCGGACAGACATGCGCAAGGGAAGTCCTGACTATCCAGAATCTAGGGCACGAGGCGCACGACTTTCCACTGACCCTGCAATTCGGCGCCGGCTTCGAGGACATTTTCAATGTCCGCGGGCTGGTGGAACAAAATCTCGGCAAGGCTGAACGGCCTGTCTGGCGGGACGGGCGATTGCATTTCGCATATAGAGGTGCCGACCGGCTCCGCAGGACGGCAACGATTGCGTTCTCGCCACGGCCGGACGTCACGCATAAAACGGCAGCCGAATTCCAAATCGACGTGGCGCCAAGTGGCACACGAAATATCGCAGTCACGATCGAACTCAAGGAACAGCCGGAAGACGCCGAGGCCGAGCAACCGAGTCAGAATCCCGCAGCCACGCTCGGCGATCTTGCCGGCCGACTCCAGACAGACTCTGAAGGTTGGCTGGAACAGCATACGAAATTCGACAGCGACAGCCTTCTCCTCAATGGCATCATGGAGAGATCCCTGCGCGATGTCGCGATGCTGCGCTCGGCATTGGGCAGCCGTGAATACTTTGCCGCCGGCGTCCCCTGGTATGTTGCCCTGTTCGGCCGCGACAGCCTGATCGTCGCGTTGGAGATGCTGGCCTTTCACCCAGAGATCGCCGCGCAGACGCTCCGCCTGCTCGCCAGCTACCAGGGAAATCGGACGGATCGCTGGCGCGAGGAGCAGCCAGGCAAGATCCTGCACGAACTGCGCGTCGGCGAGCTTGCGCGCGCCGGCGATGTCCCCCATGCCCGATTCTACGGCACGGTGGACGCTACGCCCCTGTTCCTGCTGCTTCTCGGCCGCCATGCCGCCTGGGCCGGCGATCTCGGCCTGTTCCGCGAATTGCAGGCGCCGGTGGAAAAGGCATTGGATTGGATCGCCAGGGCCGGAGACGACCGTGGCGAGGGCTATCTGAAGTACCGGAGCAGGTCCACAGAGGGTCTCGTCAACCAGGGATGGAAGGATTCGGGCGACGCGATCGTGAGAGCCGATGGCGACCTCGCCAAGCCGCCGATCGCCCTCGTCGAGGTGCAGGGCTACGTCTTTGCCGCCAAACGGGCCATCGCCGACCTTTATGATCGCAACGGCGAAGCTGATCGCGCAAGTCAGCTCCGCCAGGAGGCCGACAGGCTTCGAATACACTTCAATCGCGACTTCTGGTGCGAGGACCAAGGGATCTTCGCCCTTGCCCTGGAAGCAAGGAGCCGCCGGGTCGCGGTCGTTTCCTCGAACCCCGGTCATGCGCTGTGGTGCGGTATCGCGGACCGCGACAAGGGTCGCCGGTCGGTAGCGCGGCTGATGCGGGAAGACATGTTCAACGGCTGGGGCGTGCGCACGCTCGCCACCTCGGAGCGGCGCTACAATCCTGTCGGCTACCATCTCGGAACCGTCTGGCCACACGACAATGCGCTGGTGGCGGCCGGCTGCCGGGAATATGGCGAGGATGAAGCGGCGCTGCGCATTTTCACCGGGATCGCCGAGGCTGCGATGCACTTTCGCCATCACAGGCTGCCAGAAGCGATGGCGGGCTTTCCGCGAGCGGATTTCCAGGTGCCGGTGCATTATCCGGTGGCTTGTCACCCGCAGGCCTGGGCGGCCGGAACAGCGCCCTTCCTGCTGACGGTCTGCCTTGGCCTGGAACCCGACGGGTTCGCGAACAAGCTGCGGATCGTGCGGCCGCGGATGCCCGGTTTCGTGAACCGTATCGCACTTCGCGGATTGCGTGTCGGCAAGGGCAGCGCCGATCTCGAATTCAGGCGGACGGATGATGGAGCCGAAGTCGATGTCCTGCAGACGAGTGGACAATTGATCGTCGAAGTTGGAGGATGAGAACTGCTGCGGTCCGGACACCCGCCATGGCAAAAACATTCCGCCAGCCAGCCGTTCGGGCGACGCGTTTCGCTTGAATGTCCAGCCGATAGAGCCTATTTAGAATTATTCCAAACTATCGGCCCGGGAAGGGCCTGGAGATACCCATGTTCATCCAGACCGAATCGACGCCGAACCCGGCGACGCTGAAATTCCTGCCGGGCAAGGAAGTGGTGGGCGAAGGTACAGCCGATTTCCGCAACGCTGAAGCCGCGGCGGAGGCCTCGCCGCTGGCCGGCCGTCTGTTCGAGATCCCGGGCGTCACCGGCGTCTTCTTCGGCTATGATTTCATCACCGTGACCAAGGACGGTCCGGACTGGCAGCACCTGAAGCCGGCGATCCTCGGCGCCATCATGGAGCATTTCATGTCCGGTGCGCCGGTCATGGCCACGACCGCTCCGGCGAGCCAAGCCGGCGAGACCGGCGAGTTCTACGACAAGGCCGACGAAGAGCTGGTGCTGACCATCAAGGAACTGCTCGACACGCGCGTGCGCCCGGCCGTTGCCCAGGACGGCGGCGACATCACCTTCCGCGGCTTCGAGAACGGCACCGTGTTCCTGCACATGAAGGGCGCCTGCGCCGGCTGCCCGTCGTCGACGGCAACGCTGAAGCACGGCATCCAGAACCTGCTTCGCCACTTTGTTCCGGAAGTCCAGCAGGTCGAGCAGGTCGCCTGAGAATCCAATTCGCCGGTCGCGCAGTGCGGCGAGGCGAAATCCGATCCAAGACGCAAAAAACAAAAAACCGGGCCCCAACAGCCCGGTTTTCTGTTCTTGGACGTCTTGTTGTTGCCTAGACGGTCCGCTTGCGAAAGCTTTTGGCCTCGGCCTTCGTGATCACATCACGATGACCTTGGCGCCGACCGACGTGCGGTCGTAGAGGTCGATAATGTCCTGGTTCATCAGCCGGATGCAGCCCGACGACATCGCCTTGCCGATCGAGAACCATTCCGGACTACCATGCAGGCGGTAGCCCATGTCGCCGCCCTTGTTGAAGAGATACATGGCGCGCGCGCCGAGCGGGTTCTTCAGGCCCGGCTCCATGCCGCCGGCGAATTTGGCGAGCTCGGGCTGGCGCTTGATCATCTGCGAGGGCGGCGTCCAGGTCGGCCATTCGCGCTTCAGCGCGATATGGGCGGTGCCGTGCCATTCAAAACCCTCGCGGCCGACGCCGATGCCGTAGCGCATCGCCATGCCGTCGCCCTCGATGAAATAGAGGAACTTGTTCTGCGTATCGACGATGATGGTGCCCGGCTTCTCCGGCGAGTCGTACCGCACTTCCTGGCGGCGGTACCTGGCGGGGACCTTCTCGATCGGGATGCGCGGCAGCTGATAGCCTGCATCGCTCATCGCGCCATAGTTGTTGGTGAACATTTGCCCACCGATGGTGCTGCACCCGCTGATCGCGGTCGACAACGCAAGAGCGGCAAGGATTGCAAATGACTTCAAGCGCATGAAAAGGTCCGATGCCCCGCCTGGATGCCAGCGGCACGAGTCGGCCGCTTTGTTGTCATCATTCATGCTGGCATTTCTTTTGCTTGCCAAGCGCGCACTGCCTATATGCAAGACCTTGCAGGCGGGTAAGTGCCGAACTGCGGCATTTCCGCAACAGGCCTCACAGGATTGTGAAACAAAATCAATGAGGCGGCTCATAGAGCCGCCTGGGTTCGAGGAGAGCGCCATGAATGTCGGTGATGCCGCCGAGCGTTCCGGCCTGCCGGCCAAGACCATCCGCTACTATGAGGAGATCGGCCTGATCCGTCCGGCGCGGGCCGAGAACGGCTATCGCGATTACTCCGGCGACGATATCCACCGGCTGGCCTTCCTGCGCCGTGCGCGCAATCTCGGCTTCTCAATCGACGATTGCAGGCAGCTGATGGCGCTCTATCAGGACCGCGGCCGCGCCAGCCACGACGTGCGCGAGATCGCCGCCGCCCATGTCAGGGCGATCGAGGAGAAGCTGCGCGAATTGCAGTCGATGCGCGGGACGCTGCAGAAGCTGATCCACGCCTGCCACGGCGATGAGCGGCCGGACTGCCCGATCCTGGATGACATGGCGGGAGCGGCCTGAGGTCCGAGGCCTGTCAGCGCTTCCAGAAATCGCGGTGCGGGGCGAGCAACTCGTCCGCGATTTCGGGGAACGGGCCGAAGACCTCGATCTTCTTCTGGCCGGCGGCGAATACGGTGCGCGAGGCGAGGTTCATCGTCGGATTCTCCGCGTGATCGCCGGTGAGCGCCAGGAGATCGGTCTCCTCGAAGCCGTAGACCAGCCGCCCGATATTCGCCCAATACATCGTGCCGGCGCACATCGCGCAGGGTTCGCCGGTCGAGACCAGCGTGCATTGCCACAGGAACTCCGGCTCATAGGCCGCCGCGGCGCGGCGGGCGAGCTCCGTCTCGGCATGGCGCACCGTGTCGAGATTGCCCTGCCGCATCAAGACACGAACGTCCGGCCCGACAAGCACGCAACCGAACGGATGATGCCCATGCGCCGCCGCCTCGCGCGCGACGGCGTCAGCGGACCGGAGGTGGGCGAGCATCTGATCGCGGGTCATGGGGAATTTCTCCACGGTGAGATTGCTGCCAGGGGATTTGATTAGCAAGAACTAATCTTTTCTTGAGCCTCCCACTTGGCTTTGAACTCCGACCATTTCCGGTTTGGTGCTATTTTGACAACCGCACAATGAGATTGCTGGGCCATGGGCATGCAGGAAGACATCGAACGGGTCGAGCAGCATATCCGCGAGATTGAACAGCGGATCGAGCGACAGAGCGCGGCCATCACCCAGGCCGAGGAAAGCGGCTTGCCGACAGACGGCCCGCGCAACTTCCTGTGGTTCCTGAAAGAGACACTGAGCCTGAGCCGCGACCACCTAGCCAGGCTTCTGGCGGACGAATTCCGGGCGGGCGACTCGCAATAAGTGCAGCGAAGCCCATAGAAAGGCGATTATATGGTTGACAAACCCACATGGAACTGCGATAACGATTCCAAGGAGTTATCGCTATGTCCGTTTTGTCTCGCCCCGAATTCCATGACGAAGCCAAGGCTTTCGAGCATGTCGAATCCATATTGTGGCCGAACGGTCCTGTTTGCCCTAAGTGCGGTAGCGTTGATCGCCACTACGCCTTGAAGGGCGTTCGCACCAAGCCTTCCAAAAAGAACCCGAACGGTGTCGAGCGTCACGGCCTGTACAAGTGCAGCGCTTGCCGTTCGCAGTTCACCGTGCGCATGGGCACCATTTTCGAGGAAAGCCATTTGCCGCTCACCAAGTGGCTACAGGCTATCCACCTTATGTGCGCCTCAAAGAAGGGTATTAGCGCTCACCAGATGCACCGCATACTCGAATGCACCTATGAGGCCGCTTGGTTCCTGTGCCATCGCATTCGCCTCGCAATGGCGTCCGGCTCGCTTACGCCGATGGGCGGCGCCGGCAAGATTGTTGAAGCCGACGAAACCTACATCGGTCGCTTGAAAGGTCAGCCGGTGCGCGCTGGCGGCGGTAGCCATAAGAACACTGTCATGACCCTGGTAGAGCGCGGCGGCATCGCCCGCTCATTCCATATCGATAGCGCCAAGGTGAAGACTGTCATGCCGATCGTCCGCGCCAATATCGCCAAGGAAACCGCGATGATGACTGACGAATGGGGCGGCTACCGCTATCTCAGCGGCGAGTTCGCGTCCCACGATACCGTTGTGCATTCCAAGGAAGAGTACGTTCGCTACGAAGGGGAAAAGACCGTCCACACCAATACCGTCGAAGGCTTCTATTCGATCTTCAAGCGCGGCATGAAAGGCGTTTACCAGCATTGCGCCGAACACCATCTGCATCGCTATCTGGTAGAGTTCGATTTCCGCTATTCGAACCGCATCGCGCTTGGCGTCGATGACGGCACCCGCGCTTTCATCGCCTTGAAGGGTGCTGCCGGCAAGCGCCTCACCTATCATAGACCTGCTTAAGGATAAGCAGGATCATTTCCGAAAGCCGGTACAGCTCGAACTGCCGTTCTGGCGGTATGAGAAGCGGCGCATGAAAAAGCCGGGGACCTAGATCCCCGGCAGTCAGGTTGATCGGACGGCTAGGCGGCTACGCCGCTTTCGCTGGTCTTATCGGCTGCGATAATGGCCGCATACCGATTCGGTGCGGCCAAAGCGGAAGCGCAGGTAGGGGTTCACCCAAACCATATCTTCACCTCTTCGAGGGGGTGGGCCTTGAAAAGAGGCGGCAGAGATGCGAATCTAGGGTGTGAACGCTAGTGATCGCGAGGCCTACCGCCTCTTCCGGTTGCTGGTCATCTGGGCCGCATTCCCGTTGAAGCCGGGTTTGCGGCCTTTTCGTTTTCTCCTGCCCCTCCGGCGCCGATGGCCAGAGCGTGAGGGGCTATGCAGGTCTTATCATCGTCGTCCTCTTTCATCTTGGGCAGCGCCAAGGGCCGCCACGAATCTGTATAACGAAAAAATCTCGAATTCACAATACGCGCCTTTTCGTTTTGCGCGTTCGCTATGCGCTCACCTTGCGTTAGGAGTAATGTTCCTGTAGTGTACCGCCTATTAGAAAGGCGCGAGGTGTCTTCATGGTAGGCGAGAAAGTTGATTTTGACGCGGCGGTTAATGCTGCCAAGGGGGCAGATAGCGAGGCGTCCAAGCGGGAACGTTCGACAATCGATTTCCCATATGTCTCCCTGGAGGGGGCAATGGAAGTTGCGCGAGCGATCTATGAACGATGTGCGTTCGGCTCCTGCGACCAAGACGAATTGGCCGCGCAAATGGGGCAAACACTTAGCGGCGCGTTTCGCATGAAAACGGGGGCAGCAAAGACGTTTGCCCTTGTCGATAAGGATGGGCGAAGCGCGTTTCGGCTAAGCGAGATCGGGAAACGTGCCGTGGCGTCTGAAACCGAGCACTCAGCCAAGGTTGATGCGTTTTTGAGCGTTCCCCTGTACCAGCAAATTTACGAGAAGTTTCGCGGCCACAACCTGCCGCCGGCCAAGGCCCTAGAACGCGAAATGGAGACGATGGGCGTTCCTCGCAAGCAGACGGACCGCGCTCGACAGGCTTTTGAACGTTCCGCTCAATATGCGGGGTTCTTTGATAGCGGTAAGGACCGTTTGGTTCGTCCGCGCATGGAGGGTGCGCAAACCCAAGCCACCGGGGAACTAAGGGACATCCCACAATCCACCCCAACCGTTGAAGAGCGCAGCCGTAAGGGGCGTGGCGGGGGCGGATACGAGCCGCCGGATATCGACCCTATTATTCGAGGACTCATCGATAGGCTGCCGCCATCTGGCGCGGCGTGGTCTAAGGCGAAGCGGAAGCTATGGCTGCAAATTCTCGAAAACAGCTTTGATCTGGTGTACGAAGAGGACTTGGACGAGAAATCAAAGAATCTTGTTTGATGAAACCGAAGAAAACCCAACGAGAGAAGTTCGAGGAAGCGGCGCGCGAGCTGAAAACCGACCAATCCGACGAAGCCTTTGAGGCTTCCGTCAACAAGATCGCTCATGCGCCGAAGCTGACCCAAGAACAGATAAAGAAGCTAGTTGGGCGCAAGACCAAAGACTAATGGTCGGTAAGGCCCATCCGAATGCGCAGTAGGTTTATGAAGGCCCGGCGCTGGTCTGGCGTCATAGTGTCTGGATTTGGGATGGTGTGAAACATGCCGTCCCGATCTTCATGCAGTGTGCCGCCTTCATAGGCGGCACGGCGCGGGGTCAGACCAAACGCTCTTATGCACTCTTTGAAATCGTCGTTCGTCAATCAGGCAGCCGCAGAGTAAATGAATCTCTTTCTTTGCGACTGGAAACCTACTCGCTCAATATCGGAGTCGTCAACTTCTTGAACTTCGACCTGAGTTTTCTCTGATGCTTCTACTAGCGACTTTATCGCATCGGGGAGGCGGGCACGAATTTCCTCATACGTATCACCGTGCACATAAAGCCCCGGAAGCTCGTCGCTAACAGCAACCAACAGCCCTGATTTCTCATGGCTGATAACGTCAATGTTTATTGTGCGCTCCCGCATTTCAGAACTCCACTAGGCGGCCACAATCGGCCTTCCTGGCAGGATATAGGGATTCTCTGGGGAAAGCTACAGTAAGCGCTTGACACGACTCAAGAAAGGAGTCCGTAGCGCCGGCTAATCCACAGGCTGTCAACAATTTGCATCCCTCCCTACGGCTGGGTAGCGCCGCTTTCCGCACTTTGCAAAGCAGCGCGGAAAGCCCGAAGCGCTGCCGGTTGGTTCGCTCGCATCATGGCGGTCACGACTTCTTTAAAGTCCACCGCGCGTATGGAAACTTGCCATTCTCCGCGCCCAACATCTTGACCTGTCCAAAATGACAGGTGGACAGTGCCACGCTCATATTCCGCCACGGCTTGAGCGACCGATCTTCTGCGGGGCACGCTTTTGAAGCCTTTTGCGGCGGTTGGTTTGTGGTCAACCTTAATCACCATGTGACAACCTCCGTTTGGCTCAGATTACAAGCGAATAGGTTTCTCCGGTAGAATGGTTCTCAAGGACAGACTCTGAAACGCGATGCAATTCCGGACCGTCAATGTGGCCTAGAAAGTAGCGGCCTCCGGCACTCTCGTACCCAAGACCTTCAGCGGCATTCATGTCCATAAAATCACCACGCGTAGCCCATACAATCTCGTGCTGACCGCCAGTCGCGTCGACGGCCATGACGGTTTTGTATTGCATCGCCATACCTCCCGATTTACCGCACGATTCATATCAGCACCGCCGGATTTATCCAAGGGTTTGTCAACCGGATAATAGCCCATAGAAAACGGGTTCAAACCGTGAACAAAATCTGGCATGGTGCCATCCATGCCCATCGTATCCCCGATTCCCCTCAACCCTTTGATCGACGGCCGCCAGTCGGAGCGCGCCATGCTGGTGCGGCGCGGCGTGCAGCGGCTGCTCACCGAAATGGGCGCGCATGTGCTGCCGGAGCTTTCCCTGGCCACCGGGCGGCGCGCCGATCTCGTGGCGCTGACCAGGCAGGGCGATATCTGGATCATCGAGATCAAATCCTCGATCGAGGATTTCAGGGTCGACCGCAAATGGCCGGACTACCGGCTGCATTCCGACCGCTTCTTCTTCGCCACCCATCCCGGCGTTCCCCAGGACATCTTCCCCGAGGAATGCGGCTTCATCCTCTCCGACGGCTACGGCGCGGAGATCCTGCGCGATGCACCAGAGCACCGCATGGCGGCTGCGACGCGCAAGGCGCTGATGCTGCGGATTGCCCGCGCGGGCGCCGCGCGGCTGCTGGCGGCGGAGCTCGCCGGCGTCGCGGTGCCGGCGCTGGATGGCGAGAGCGAGTAGCGCCTGTTCCTCGCCGCACTAGGCGGGAGAGGAAATAGGCGTTGCAGCTGACCTATTCCACTTCTTCTTCCACTCCGCTGCCCGCCGGCGCCATGAGCAGGACGGCGGCGCCGAGCAGCGCGGCAATCAGCGAGCCAGCAAGGATGCCGACCTTCACCGCGTCCTGCAGCGCCGGGTCGCTGGCGAAGGCGAGCAGGCCGATGAACAGGCTCATGGTGAAGCCGATGCCGCAAAGCAGCGAAATCCCCAGCATATGCAGCCAGCCGGCATTGACCGGCAGGTCGGCGAGGCCGAAGCGGATCGCGAGCGCCGAGGAGCCGAAGACGCCGACCAGCTTGCCGAGAACCAGGCCGGCGGCGACGCCCAGCGTCAATGGCTCGACAAGGGCCGCAAAGCTCAGGCCGCCGAGCGAGACGCCGGCATTGGCGAAACCGAAGATCGGGATGACGAGGAAGGGCACCAGCTTGTGCAGGCCGTGTTCCAGCCGGTGCAGCGGCGAATGCTCGAGATCGTGGCTGATGCCCGGAGAACGCTCAAGCGGGATGGTGAGCGCCAGCGCAACGCCGGCAAGCGTGGCGTGAACGCCCGACTTCAGCACCAGCACCCACAGCAGCGCGCCGAGCAGCAGATACGGCCAGAGCTTCATGGCCCGCATGCGGTTGAGCACGACCAGCAAGGCGATGACGACGAAGGCGGCGGCCAGGTAGGCGAGCGACAGGCCGCTGGTGTAGAACAGCGCGATGATGATGACGGCGCCGAGATCGTCGATGATGGCGAGAGCGGTGAGGAAGACCTTCAGCGAGGCGGGCACCCGGCTGCCGAGCAGTGAAAGCACGCCGAGCGCGAAGGCGATGTCGGTGGCGGTCGGGATCGCCCAGCCGGAAAGCGCGGCCGGATTGTCGCGATTGACGGCGACGTAGACCAGCGCCGGAACCAGCATGCCGCCGGCGGCGGCGATGCCGGGCAGCACCCGGCGCGGCCAGGTCGAGAGCTGACCGTCCAGCATCTCGCGCTTGATCTCCAGCCCGACCAGCAGGAAGAACACCGCCATCAGCCCGTCATTGATCCAATGCGAGACGCTGAGCGGTCCGAGATAGGCGTGCAGGACGGTGAAATAGGTTGTGGCCAAAGGCGAGTTGGCGACGATCAGCGCAAGGGCTGCAGCCGCCATCAGGATGATGCCGCCAGCGGCCTCGCCGTCGAGGAATTCACGCAGGATCGATTTCGGCCGTTCGTCTTGCATGGTGCCTCGCTAACCTAGCCTGTTGGCCGGAATCTGTGGTCCAATGATGCGCAACGTCAGTGGAGATGCAAGGCTTACGGGCGACACCGCAGCCGATGCTTCGAAAATTGGCCGAAACGTCCGTCTCTTCGTCATCCACGGGCGAAGCAAGGAGCGAAGCGACGCAGCGCAGACCCGAGGATCCATTCCGTTACATCGGAGCGGTGCCGACGGCGCAGAATTCTGCTCCACTGCATCCTCCGGCCAAGGTCACGGCATGGATCCTCGGGTCTCCGCGTCCGCTTCGCCCGTGGATGACGATGCTTGCCTAGCGCGGAGCCCGCTTCGCGAGGATACGCTGCAGGGTGCGCCGATGCATGTTCAGCCGGCGCGCCGTCTCGGACACGTTGCGATCGCACATTTCGTAGACCCGCTGGATGTGCTCCCAGCGCACGCGGTCGGCCGACATCGGGTTTTCCGGCGGCGCCGCGCGCTCGCCTGAGGTACGGGTAAGCGCGGCGAAGACGTCGTCGGCATCGGCGGGCTTGGAGAGGTAGTCGATGGCGCCGAGCTTCACCGCTGTCACCGCGGTGGCGATGTTGCCGTAGCCCGTCAAGATGATGGCGCGGGCGTCGTCGCGTCTCTCGCGAATGGCGGCAACGACATCGAGGCCATTGCCGTCGCCGAGCCGCATGTCGACCACCGCATAGGCCGGCGGATGGGCGCGCGCCTTGGCGACCGCCTCCTCCACGCTCTCCGCCGTCTCGACCACGAAGCCCCGGGTCTCCATAGCCCGGGCGAGCCGAGTGAGGAACGGCTTGTCGTCCTCGACGATGAGCAGCGAGGTATCCTCGCCCTCCACCATTGCAACAGTCGTTTCGTCTCCGCTCATCTTATCGGCATCCTACTGACTTGAACCACCTCGCCCCGAAACGAATTCTAGCGAATGCGCCTTAAGTCCTTGTTTCCAGGCACGCCGTTTGCCAAAAAAGCTGCACGGTTTTGGGCGGCATGCCTTACTTTTACGCAGATACAGTCCCGCAAGGGCAATGTCCAATTTTTACAGCCGGCAACAGAGCTGCCATGCAGTAATTGCAGGGCTTTTCACCGTTTCGCAATTCCGGACGGAAAACTACGGCGAAGTCGCCGAGCCCAACCGCTGCGCACTTTTCCTGGAATTGCTTTAGGCATTGTCGAACATGGTGGCCGACGCCTGGTCCTGGTTGAGGAAGACGCCGCGCGGCCATGCGATCTGCACCACCGCGCCTTCGCCAAGCCCGCTCGAATTGCGGAAATCGATGGTGGCGCCCGATCGTTCCAGCAAGGTCTTGGCGATGAACAGCCCTAGCCCCAGGCCGCCGCCGGCCTCCGTGCCCTGGCGCGTCGACATATAGGGCTCGCCGATGCGGTCGATGATCTCGGCCGGAAAGCCCGGCCCGTCATCGGTGATCGAGAAGATGACCTTGTCATTGTCCCAACTCCAGCTGACGGTGACCGACTTGCGGGCGAAATCGACGGCATTCTCGACCAGGTTGCCGAGCCCATAGATGACGCCGGGGCTGCGCTGGCCGACGGGCTCGGGGCCGATACACTCGCCGGGCCGCAGCCGGATCGAGATGCCGAAATCGCGATGCGGCGCCGTCACCTCCTCGACCAGCGAGGTGAGCGGCATGCGCGACAGATGCGCTTCGCCTTCCGAGGAAAGGCTGGTCAGCCGCTTCAGGATCTCGCGGCAACGCTCGCTTTGCGAGCGCAGGAGCTTCACGTCCTCGCCGTATTTCGGGTCCTTGCCGAGTGCCTTCTCCATCTCCTTGGCGACGACGGTGATGGTCGCCAAGGGCGTGCCGAGTTCGTGCGCGGCCGCCGCCGCCAGCCCGTCCAGCGCCGACAGATGCTGCTCGCGCTGCAGCACCAGTTCGGTGGCGGCCAGGGCGTTGGCGAGGAGGCGCGCCTCCGCCGCGACGCGGAAGGCATAGATGGCGGTGAAGGCGATCGAGGCGAACACCGCCATCCACATGCCGGCGACATAGATGAACGGCATCGGCAGCGGCGCGTCCTCATACCAGGGCAGTGGCAGGTGGAAGAACACCAGCAACGTGGCGGCTATCATGACCAGCGCGCCCAGCACCGCGGTCATGGGCAGCGGCAGCGAAGCGGCCGAGATGACGACCGGGACCGAAAGCAGCACGCAAAACGGGTTGGTCAGGCCGCCGGTCATGTAGAGCAGGCCGGTGAGCTGGATGCCGTCGAAGGTGAGAATCGCGAAGGCCGAAAGCGGGGTCAGGCGGTGCGCCGCCGGATAGCGGAAGGTGAGCCACAGATTCATCCAGGCCGAGCAGGCGATCAGCGCGAAGCACATCGACACCGGCAGCGGGAATTTTAGGCCATAGGCGACGACCAGCACGGTCAGGCTCTGGCCGACGATGGCCAGCCAGCGCAGGCGGATCAGCGTGTTGAGCCGCAGCCGCTGGCTTTGCTGGGAATCGGGCGCGCGCAGGATGTTGATCATCGACTTACGATTATAACCGCGGGAGGGTAAGCGCTAGTAGCGCTGTAAAGGCGACTTGAGCGATTGGCAGCCGGTGTTTCATCGTTCGTCTCGGCTCACCATCATGAACCTTCGGGATTGGCCGGCCTCGCGATTTCGTCATCCACGGGCGGAGCGACGCGAAGCGGAGCGCAGACCCGAAGATCCATTCCGTTACCTCGATCGTAGAGAGCAGCGGAGGGAATTCTGAACCGTGGCAACGCGTCGACGTCGCGGAATGGATCCTCGGGTCTGCGCGCGTCGCTTCGCTCCTTGCTCCGCCCGTGGATGACGAAGTGATGGGCGTTTGCGCCAATCACCAACGTATACCGCTCGCCAGCGAGGCCCACCAAGCTTCTGTGCAAGCCTACGTTCCGCGCGGCTTGGCACGGCTGGTGGCGGCGGCCAGCAGCGGATTTTCCGGCCAGACATGCTTGGGGTAGCGACCGCGCATGTCGGCGCGCACATCCGCCCAGGAGCCGCGCCAGAAGCCAGGGAGGTCGCGCGTCGTCTGGATGGGGCGGTGCGCCGGCGAGAGAAGCTCCAGCGTCAGCGGCACGGTGCCGCCCGCGATCGCCGGATGACGGTCGAGGCCGAACAGCTCCTGCACGCGGACCGCAAGCACCGGCCATTCGCCGTCGTAGCGGATCGGCACGTGACTACCCGACGGCGCGTCGAAATGGGTCGGCGCCAGCGCGTCGACCTTGCGCTGCAGGTCGTGCGGGACCAAGGCCATGAGTGCCGACGACAAAGTCGCCGGCTTGATGGCCGCGAAAGAGGCGTCGCCGGCGAGAAACGGCAGGAGCCAGTCGTCGATGCCCTCGACCAGCGCTTCATCCGAAACGTCGGGCCAGGGCGCTCCAAGGCCGCGATGCAGCCAGCCGAGCCGCTGCCGCAACGTCTCGGCATCCTTGCCCCAATCGAGCAGCGACAGGCCGTGCTCCCGTAAGGCGTCGAGGATAGCCTGATCGGCATCGGCGCCCGACGGCGCCGGCAGCATGCGCTCGGACAACGTGATGGCGCCGAGCCGCGCGGTCTCGCGCACCCGCACGGCGCGGCGCTCGCGGTCGAAGGTCGTCTCGCGCTTCGTCTGGATGCGATCGGCAAGAGCGGCGCGGATATCGGCTTCGCCGACCGGCGCGGCGGCGGTGATGCGGGCGTTCTGCGCCTTGCCCTGCAGGTCGGCGACCACCAGCCAGGTCTCATTGGCGAGCGGATCGGCTGCTTCGACCATGGCGCCCGAGCCGTTGGCGAGCACGAAGCGGCCGCGCTCGCCGCGGGCCCTCGCCACCCGATCCGGCCAGGCATGGATGAGGAGCGAGCCGGCGGAGACCGCCTCGCCGCCCTGCCCGCCGCCGGCCTGTCTGGCCAAACGCTCGGCGAGCTGCCTGGCGACGTTGGCGCGAGGCGATTTCTCGCCGCGAAAGCGGATCAGGCGGCGTTCGAGGTCGGCGCTGTCGCCGCCCAGCCCGCGCTCGGTGACGAGCACGGCAAGCATCGCTGCTTCCAGGGCCTGACCAGTGCTTGCCGCTTCGGCGACCATGTGCGCCAGCCGCACCGGCAGCGCCAGCCTGCGCATCGCCGCGCCCGCTTGCGTCAGCCGTCCCGCCTCGTCAATCGCATGCAGCGCGCCAAGCAGCGCCCTCGCTTCGTTGAGCGCCGGCGCCGGCGGCGGATCGAGAAAGGCGAGGCTCGACGGATCGGCGACGCCGAAGGCGGCGCAGTCGAGCAGCAGTCCGGACAGATCGGCCTCGAGGATTTCCGGCGGCGTGAAGGCGGGAAGCGACGCGGTCTGCTCGGCCCGCCACAGGCGAACCGCCACGCCGGCTTGAGTGCGGCCGGCGCGGCCGGCGCGCTGATCGGCCGAAGCCTTGCTGACGCGCACCGTCTCAAGCCTGGTCAGGCCGCTCGCCGGCTCGTAGCGCGGCAGGCGCGACAGGCCGGAATCGATGACGACACGCACGCCGTCGATGGTGATCGAGGTCTCGGCGATCGAGGTCGCCAGCACCACCTTGCGGCGGCCGGCCGGCGCCGGTCTGATCGCCTGATCCTGCGCCCGGTTGTCGAGCTGGCCGTAGAGCGGAACGATGTCGGTGTCGGCGGCGACATTGCCCTGAAGCCGCTCGGCGGTGCGCTCGATCTCGCGCTGTCCGGGCAGGAAGGCGAGCACGCTGCCCTGCTCGCCGGCCAGGGCCGCGCGCACGGCCTTGGCCATGGCGTCCTCGATCGCCAGGCCGGCCGGCCGTTCGTCGTAGCGGACCTCGACCGGATAAGCGCGGCCCTCGCTTTCGATCACCGGTGCCTGCGCCAGAAGCCTCGAGACGCGGGCGCCGTCGAGCGTCGCCGACATGACTAGCAGACGCAGGTCAGGCCGCAGCGCGCCCTGCACGTCGAGCGCCAGCGCCAGGCCGAAATCGCCGTCGAGCGAGCGCTCATGGAATTCGTCGAAGATCACCGCCGAAACGCCGGGCAGTTCCGGGTCGTCGAGAATCATGCGGGAGAGCACGCCTTCGGTGACGACCAGGATTTTTGTCCGCGCCGACGTGCGGTTCTCCATGCGCATGGCATAGCCGACCGTGCCGCCGGGTTCCTCGCCGAGCAGCTCGGCCATGCGGCGGGCAGCGGCGCGGGCGGCCAGCCGGCGCGGTTCGAGCAGCACGATCCGGCCCTTGCCCAGCCAGGGCGCGTCGAGCAACGCCAGCGGCACCAGCGTCGTCTTGCCGGCGCCGGGCGGCGCCACCAGCACGGCGCTGCTGCGCTGCGAGAGCGCTTCGCCGAGCGCCGGCAGCACGGCAGTGACCGGAAGCTCCGGCAGGGGTTTCGTCGTCATCTGGCCCGCATATCAGCGGTCGCGGTCGCCATGCAACTTGCCAGACCGGTGCGCGGTCAAAGCCTGGTGCGCGAAAACGGGTTCCAGCGCACGGTGCCGAGCATCACCTCTTCGCGCACCATCGTCAGAAGGCCGGAGGCGCCGACCACCGCCAGGCCGACCAATGACAGCCAGTCGGGATATTCCTGGAAGAACAGCGCGCCGAGGATGACCGCCCAGACGATCTGCGAGTAATGCGTCGGCGCGATGCGGTTCGCGGGCGCGTATTTGACCGCAAGCAGCTGCAGCAGTTGTCCGCCGGCGGTGAAGACACCGGCCAGCATCAGCCAGACCAATTGCCCGAGATTGGGGAGCGAGAACGACGTCGCGGCCGCGCCGACGCCGTTGAAGACAAGGCCATAGCCGACCAGCGCGCCGAGGATGGTCGTGCGCTTTTCCTGCTGGGCGAGCGAGCGCATCAGGACGACGCTGGTGGCGGCGAGGAAGGCGTTGGCGAAGGCGGCGAGATGGCCGAGATGCAATTCGCGAAAGCCCGGCCGCACCACCAGCATGACGCCGACGAAGCCGGCGACCACGGCCAGCCACCGCCAGGGACCGACCTTTTCCTTCAGGATGACCGTCGACAGGATGGTGACCAGCAGCGGCGCCAGGAAGATCAGCGCGTAGACTTCCGCCAGCGGAATGGTGGTGAAGGAATAAACGCTGAGCACACCCGACGCGATGCCCGCCAAGGCGCGCGCCTGCACCGCCCACGGCCTCTTGGTGCGCCAGAAATCGCGCCAGCGTTCGTCATTGGGCTTGGTGAAGAACAGAAAGCAGCCGGCAAACAAGGTCGAGAAGAAGCCGATCTCGAAGACGGTGAACTGCCCGCCCAGGCTCTTGATGACCCCGTCGCTGAACGAATAGCTTGCATAGGCGATCAGGGCGAGCAGGATTCCGTTCGGCATACCATTTCCGGGAGAGAAGACGTGAAGATATTGGCGCTGGGGGCACATCCCGACGACATCGAGATATTCATGTTCGGTACGCTGGCCGCCTATGCGGCGCAAGGCGCAGAGCTGACTTTTGCGATAGCCACCGATGGTGCCAAGGGCGGCAAGGGCGACCCGAAGGCGCTTGCCCGCCTGCGGCGCGAGGAAGCGGCCAAGGCGGCGGGGCTGCTCGGCGTCGATCCGCGTTTCCTCGACTTTCCCGACGGCGCGCTCATTGCCGATGCAGCGTTGATTTCGGTGCTGAAGGCGCTGATCGGCGAGGTGAAACCCGACCTCGCGATCACCCATGCGCCCTACGACTATCACGGCGACCATCGCGCCCTGTCCGATGGCGTGCGCATGGCCGCATCCTTCGCCGTCCCTGTGCTGCATGCCGATACGCTCGGCGGCACCGGCTTTTCGCCGACGCATTATGTCGAGATCTCGCATCACTGGGAGATCAAGGCGAAAGCGATTCGCGCGCACCAGTCGCAAGGTCCGGAGCACTATGTACACAGGGCACGCCTCCAGAACGAGTTTCGCGCCGGCCAGTGCAATGGCGCCTCCGGCGCGTTCGCCGAAGCCTTCCGCTTCGAGCCGACTTTCCCCTTCGCGGATATACGCGCGCTCTTACCGCCGGCGCCGCCGATCCGGCCGGTAACGGCAAGCCCTGGCCCCGCCGACCGGGCCGGCTGACCGCGGCGGGTGCAGCGTCCGGCGACCATTTCCCAACGATTTCAATCACCCGTTTCGCCATGCTGCGGCGCAGCAACGAATTCGCTTGCGTTGTTTAGTAAAAATGGCATCACTAAACAAATTACTAAACATCGGCGGCGCATCGCGCACCATAGCGACGCATAGCGCGCCGTGTTCAGGCCCTCGGAGGAGCGAGGGTTGAGGGGCTCTTGAAACCGTCATCCGGACGCGTTTCGCAAATGGGAGGTAAGGCATGAAATCGACCTTGAAACTGGCGTTGGGACTGGCCTCGGCGATCTTTGCGTCGACAGCCGTCTCGAACGTCGCGCATGCGGAAGACCTGACGCTGTGCTGGGCGGCCTGGGATCCGGCCAACGCGCTCGTGGAACTGTCCAAGGACTTCACCAAGGAAACCGGCATCGGCATGAAGTTCGAGTTCGTGCCGTGGACCAATTACGCCGACCGCTTCCTCAACGAGCTCAACTCGCATGGCAAGCTCTGCGACCTGATCATCGGCGACAGCCAGTGGATCGGCGGCGCCGCCGAGAACGGCCATTACGTCAAGCTGAACGACTTCTTCGACGAGGAGAAGATCAGCATGGACGATTTCGTGCCGGCAACCGTGGTCGGCTATTCCGAATGGCCGAAGAACACGCCGAACTACTGGGCGCTGCCGGCCATGGGCGACGTCGTCGGCTGGACCTATCGCAAGGACTGGTTCTCCAAGCCCGAGCTGCAGAAGGAATTCAAGGAAAAGTATGGCTGGGACCTTGCCCCGCCGACCACCTTCGACCAGCTGAAGCAGATCGCCGAATTCTTCCAGAAGCGGCAGATCGACGGCAAGACGGTCTATGGCGCCAAGATATAAACCGACAGAGCCGC